>JAICVV010000079.1 GCA_025935155.1 Alphaproteobacteria bacterium | reverse complement strand
GGTCACAACCTTGGTTATTTCAGAGACCTGCGGGACGTCGAGTTTGGCGGCCACACGCGGCAGGTAATTCTTTCCACTGGTGGTTGCTGGCGCGAGGATCGCGTCGTATGTGGATGCGAGCGGTACGATCAGGGCTTCCATGGCTTCCGCCATGGCGTGCGTATAAAGCGGATTGTCGGCGACAATCACCTTCTCCACGCCCGCGAGTCTTGCAGCAGCCTCTGCAACGGCACCGCAATCCGAGCCTGCGACCAGGACATGCACCGGCGCGTTAATCTGTGCTGCGGCGGTAACGGTTTTCGCCGTCGCGTCTTTCAGCGTCCTGTTGTTGTGTTCGGCAACGACGAGCGAGGGCATCAGATCGCCCCGATCTCTTTGAGCTTGCCGACGAGTTCGGCAGCCGTTTTCAGTTTCATGCCCGACTGTCGTTTCGGAGGCTCTGTCACCTTGAGCACCTTCAGCCGCGGCGTGACGTCGACGCCGTAATCCGCGGGCGTTTTCTGATCGATCGGCTTCTTCTTCGCCTTCATGATGTTGGGCAGCGAAGCATAACGCGGTTCGTTGAGGCGCAGATCTGTCGTTACAATTGCGGGAAGCTTCACTTCGACGGTTTGAAGGCCGCCATCGATTTCGCGTTCGACGCCGGCCTTTCCATCGCTGATCTCGAGCTTATGCGCGAAGGTGCCCTGCGGCCATCCAAGCAACGCCGCCAGCATCTGTCCCGTCTGGTTGGAGTCGTCGTCGATGGCCTGTTTGCCCAGAATGACCAGCCCCGGCTGCTCGGCTTCGCAAATTGCTTTCAGAATTTTCGCAATCGCCAGTGGCTCAACGTCGGAATCGACTTTCACGAGGATGCCGCGATCTGCGCCCATGGCGAGCGCGGTGCGAATGGTTTCGCCAGCCTGCTGCGGTCCGATGGAAACGGCGATAATCTCGTTCGCTATGCCCTTCTCCTTCAGGCGAATGGCCTCTTCGACGGCAATTTCGTCGAAGGGGTTCATGCTCATCTTGACGTTGGCCAGATCGACGCCGGAACCGTCCGCTTTCACGCGGACTTTCACATTGAAGTCGATCACCCGTTTGACCGGGACAATGACCTTCATGGCGTGCTGAGTGCCTTCCCGAAAAGCGGCGCTTTTATCGCGGAAGCGAGGCGAACGAATCCGCCCGCGGGCCGCATTGCCGATTGTGCGGCGCGGAAACTAGGTCCGGCCCTGATCGATTGTCAACGCAGGGTTTCCTAGTCCTGCCTTGGCCTTCATTAAGGGTCTGGTCGTCCGGACCGTTCAGGTGCGCTGCAATAGGGCGGCCGATTCTGCGTCACTCCGCCGCATGGCAAATGAAGGGTGCGGCTCGCGCAAGAATTCCGTTTCCGTCGCACGCAATATGCCATTTAGAGCCGCTTTTGAGACCGAATCGGGGAAACGTTTCTCTCTTGTCCGGGACGCCGCAGGGAATTCTTCCACTTGGAGTGCGTTTGGATTCGACCGGCAACTGGCTTGCGCTATAAACCGCCGCCGTCAGCAGTTCAGGAGTTCTCATGCCGAAGGAAGAACGCAGGCGTCAGCGGCGTCTGGCTCGGCAAGGTACAGAAGCTGTTTCTGAAAATCCGGTGGACGCAACGGCAACCGATGTCGAAGTAGCGCCCGCAACGGCTCCAGCTTTGGATTCCGCGGATTCCGCCGCCGAGGATCATTCCTCAGCACCTGAGTCGATGAGCGATTCCGAACGTGAAAGAAGACCGATCG
The DNA here is from genome assembly GCA_025935155.1 of Alphaproteobacteria bacterium. Lineage (GTDB taxonomy): Bacteria > Pseudomonadota > Alphaproteobacteria > Micropepsales > Micropepsaceae > Rhizomicrobium. The sequence continues at coordinate 6,318 of JAICVV010000079.1, read as the reverse complement.
CGCTCGCGCAGATTTTGGCCAATCCCTCCTATGCAGAACGTTCGAGGCCAAACGCCGGGATGAGTTCGTCAATTGCGGAGCCCGCGGCGGAGCGCGCCGGCCCGGCGCCGGAGCCAATCGGCACAGAGGTATCGGGCGATGAGAACATCGTGCCGCAGGAACCGGGCGCACCTAATGAGCGCGATGTCCAATCTGCGGCGTTACCTCCGCAGGGCGCGCGCGTGAGAGCGCAGCCGACCCGGGAGCCGCTCATCGTCGCGCTGCTGCTGGTGGCGCTTATTGTGCTTGCCATCGACACATACTTCACCTTACGGCTGAACGGACTTTCAGATCGGCTGTCCGCTCTCGCCGCAAAATCTGCCGCGCCGGTTGTGACAGCTGCCGACCGGCCGTGGGTCGGTGTCGACACGATCGAGACGGCTCAGTTCGCGAATGGCGGCCAGCCGATTACCACGGTGCACATCGTGAACAGCGGCCACCAGCCGGCATACGATTTGCGCTCCAACACCGTTGGCAGTTTGCGCGCGGTGGCAACGGCGCCGCCGCAGGTTCCGGCGCAGAAAGGACCGCTCGCGACCACCGGAATGCTGATGCCGAACACCGGCGGTAAGCTCACTTTCTTCGGCAACACGCGTGCATTGACCGCTGACGAAGCCGCCAATGTAAAGAACGGGAAATACGTGCTCTGGCTGGCCGGACGGCTCGACTATAAGGATGCGGCGGGCCACGCGCATCTCACCACCTTCCGTTACCGGTACGATCCGGCGCTGAACAGCTTTATCGCCGCGCCGCAAGGCAATTCCGCAAGTTAGCCGAGCAGATCCAGGATGCTGCCGCGATTGGGTTGTGCTGCGACACGAATGTCAGAGAAGCGCAGCGAACGGAGTGCGTTGGCGGCTGCGGTGCTGATGCACATCGCGCCAACTTTCCCGCATTCTTTCTCCAGGCCGGCGCGAATTACCTGGTTAACGAAGACGCGCGCGCTGCGCGGCGAGAAGAACATCGCTGTATCGATGTTCTCGGAACGGAGCGCGGCTGCTGCTGCGTCGCTTAGCGCCGCTCTCTCGATCGTGCGATAAAGCCGCAGTACCTCGACGTGAAATCCCTGCTGCAACAGTTGGTTTACAAAATCATCGGCCGAAACATCGCCTGTGGCATAAAGGAGTTTGCCGTCGCCTGCCGACGTCCACTGGCTCACTTTTTCTGCGAGAGTCTTTGAATCCCCATGCGCATCCCGCACCACCGCGAATCCTGCCGTATGCGCCGCTTCCGCGGTCTGAGGCCCAACCGCGAATACCGGTATCTTTCGTTCTTCCGTGCGGCCCGCAAGTGCGCGAACGCCATTCGCGCTAGTGGCGACAATTGCCTGCGCACCGGCGAGCGAAAGACATGGGCCGTCTTCGAAGTCAATATCGATGGCAGGCGACAGGATCGGTTCGTGCCCGCGCTCGCGCAGCAATTGCGCGAGGTGTTCTCCGTCTTTCGCCGGCCGGATAACGAGCACGCGCATCAACGCGCGAGCCACTGTGCCGCCCGCGGCCTCAACGCGAACCCCGCCTCGCGGCCAAGGGCAGCGGCTTGTTCTTCCGAAAAAATCATACGTGTTTCAATTGCTGTCTCCGCAGAGCCGCTGCCGTCCGGCGCGAGAACTTCGCCCTGGAACGACAGCGTTCCTTCACGATGGCAGGCGAACCCCCCGATGGGCGTCGTGCAGGAACCGTCCAGCGCGGCCTGAAACGCCCGTTCGCACGCGAGCGCAACCGCCGTTGGAAAATCGTGCAGCGGCGAGAGCAGATCGACCCAACCACCCTCTCGCCGCGTCTCAATGCCTATCGCGCCTTGCGATAGAGCGGGAAGCCAGCTCTCCAAAGGCATAAGTGCGGTAATGCGATCTTCTAGTCCGAGGCGTTTCAGGCCCGCGCTGGCAAGCAGGATGGCGTCGAGTTCGCCGGCGTCCAGCCTGGCAATTCGCGTGTCCACATTCCCGCGCAAAGACACAATCCCGAGGTCCGGACGCGCGCGGGCCACCTGCGCTTGCCGCCGCACGGAGCTTGTGCCGATGCGAGCCCCTCCGGGAAGTTTGGCCAGCGAACCGGCTTGATGTGAAAGGAAGGCGTCCCGCGCATCCTCTCGCGCGAGAATTGCCGCAATCTGCAGGTCATCGGGAAGCAGGACGGGAACATCCTTCATGGAATGAATCGCGAGGTCGATCATGCCATTCAGCAACGCATCTTCCAGTTCTTTGGTGAAAAGGCCTTTGCCGCCCAATTCCGCGAGCGGGCGATCCTGAATCCGGTCTCCGCTGGTGCGCACCGTGACCAGTTCGGAAGCGATGCCGAGCACAGCAAAGGCCTCCCGCACCAATCCGGCTTGTGCGAGCGCAAGGCGGGATCCGCGGGTACCGATTCGGACAAGGCTTTGCGGCACGGTTCAATTCACGCTAGTGGCTCTGCGGTATCTAGCACATCCGCAGTGGCGAATTGCGCGACTTCACGGTTCTCGGCCTCGAAACCAGCTGCGACGAAACGGCAGCCGCGGTCGTTCACGGGCGTGCGCCTGGGCCGGGCACGATCCTGTCCAACATTGTATTTAGCCAACTGGAAGAGCATGCGGCTTTCGGCGGCGTGGTTCCGGAAATCGCCGCGCGGGCACACGTGGAGGCGCTGGATTCCATCATCGAAGCAGCGCTTACAGACGCCGCCGTTTCACCCACCGGGATAGATGCCGTCGCAGCCACGGCGGGGCCCGGACTTATCGGCGGCGTAATGGTGGGATTAACGACGGCCAAGGCGCTGGCGCTTGCATGGGAGAAACCGCTCGTCGCCATCAACCACCTTGAAGCGCATGCTCTGACGGTCCGCCTGACGGGCGGCGTCGGGTTTCCATACCTGCTGCTGCTCATTTCCGGCGGACATTGCCAGCTGCTCGGCGTGCATGAGCTCGGCCAGTATGAGCTCTACGGCACGACTGTCGACGATGCCGTGGGCGAGGCGTTCGACAAGGTCGCGAAGCTTCTGGACCTGCCTTATCCCGGCGGTCCGAACCTTGAACTGTTGGCGCGAAAGGGGAACCCAAAGGCGTTCGGCCTGCCCCGTCCGATGCTCGGGCGCGAAGGCGCCAATTTCTCCTTCTCAGGGTTGAAAACGGCCGTGCGCCAGATCGTTCGCGCCCCAGATTTTTGCATGTCGTCCAAAGCCGATCTTGCAGCCTCGTTTCAGGCCAGTGTCATCGCGAGTGTCACGGATAGGGTTGCCGTCGCCATGGACATGTTTCGCGCGAACGGTGCGCCAGGCGATCCTGCTCTCGTTGTTGCGGGTGGCGTTGCAGCGAATGGCGCGATCCGCGCTGCACTTTCGCAGCTTGCGAATGCCAAGGGCTTTCAGATCGAAATCCCTCCGCCGCAGCTCTGTACAGACAACGCGGCGATGATCGCCTGGGCGGGCGTGGAGTACGCACAACGCCGACGCTTCGACGATCTTGGCATAGGCCCGCGGGCGCGCTGGCCTCTGGCGAACACCCAACGGCGTTCCCTGGAATCGGCAGATTGATCTTATGAAGATTGCCACTTGGAATATCAATTCGGTGAGGCTGCGCCTGAACCTGGTAACGCGATTTCTTCGTCAGCAGCAGCCGGATGTGCTGTGCCTGCAGGAAACGAAGGTTATCAACGATCTGTTTCCGGCAAAGCGCCTGCGCGAACTGGGCTATGTGCATCAGGCGATCAATGGTCAGAAGGGTTATCATGGCGTCGCCATTCTCTCCCGTCTGCCATTCACTCGCACAAATGCACGAAGCTTCTGCGGCAAGAAGGATTGCCGCCACATGGCGGTGACGTTTGGAAGCGGGCTGGAGCTGCACAATTTCTACGTGCCTGCCGGCGGCGATCTGCCCGATCCCGCGGCAAATCCAAAGTTTGCGCATAAGCTCGATTTTCTGCGTGAGCTTTCGGCGTGCTTTGAACCGCGGAGCGACCGGCAAACCCCCGTGGTTCTCGTCGGAGACTTGAATGTCGCGCCCCTGCCAAGCGATGTCTGGAGCCATACGCAGCTGCTCAATGTGGTGAGCCATACGGCCGTCGAGGTAAATTTGCTGAATGCGGCCAAGGCTGCATTCGAGTGGATCGATCTCACGCGCGAATTCGTCCCACACGATCAGAAAGTCTATTCTTGGTGGAGCTATCGCGCGCAAAATTGGGAAGCCTCGGATCGCGGCCGCAGGTTGGATCACATCTGGATCAGTCAGGGACTGAAAGGCGCGGCAAAAAACCATGCAATCTTAAAGCCGCTGCGGGGATGGAGACGGGCCTCGGATCATGTGCCCGTGCTGGCCGAGTTCGATCTTTCAAGCTGAATACCGGACATGGATTCGGCTCAAGATCATGGAATTCTCGATCTGCGCGGATTGAAGTGTCCGCTGCCAGCCCTTTTTGCCCGCCTGGCGCTCGCCCGGCTGCCCAGCGGCTCCTCCATTTCGGTGCTGACAGACGACCCTTTGGCACCGATGGATATCCCCCACATGTGCCATCAGGAAGGATATGAGTTCGTCAGGGAAGAGGCATCTGGCGGCAGTACCACCCTTGTTCTCAGGCGCCCTTAAGGAATCGGCCAGCAAAACAGGGGGTTGCGAAAGGATGGCTGAGGCCGCAAATTCCCCGCGTCAAAACAGACTCCGCCTTTCAACAGCGGTCCGCCCGGACAGCGGCGGCGCCATCATAGGATCCGAGCGCACATGTCCGGACTGTCCCTGATCCTGCAAAGTGTTCTGGGGTGTATTCTTGTGGTGCTGGCCCTACTGTCGGCGCAGCTCGGGACTTTGGCCTTGGTTCGCGCCTTTGCACCGGGCCGCCGAATCCGTCACGCACATCTTTCCGGCGACGCGCTGCCGAAGGTCCTTGTTCAGCTACCGGTCTGCGACGAAGGCCGACTCGCGGTGCGCGTAGCCGCCGCCGCGGCACAGCTGGATTGGCCACCAGACAAACTCGAAATACAACTCCTCGATGACGGCCGTGCCGAGAATCACGATGCGCTCGCGCAGGCCGTTCGCGCTGTTGTGCCGCCGGAGGTGAAATTCCATGTTCTGCGGCGCGGCGCGCGTACCGGATTTAAGGCCGGCAATCTGGCGTTCGGTCTCAACCATTCCGATGCGCCTTACGTCGCGATCTTCGATGCCGATTTTGTTCCGCCGCGGGACTTCCTGCGCCGCACCGTCCCTGCTCTGGTCGCCGATTCCGGTCTGGCCTTTGTGCAGGCGCGCTGGGGGCATGCCAATCGAGAGGCGAACTGGCTGACCGCTGCACAAGGTTTTTTGCTCGACAGCCATTTTGCAGTGGAACAGGAAGCGCGTTTCCGCATGGGATTGCCGATTTCCTTCAACGGTACGGCAGGTGTGTGGTCTCGGGATGCCATCGACGATGGCGGCGGCTGGACCGGCGACACACTCACGGAAGATCTCGATCTTTCCATCCGCTGTGCCCTGAGGGGCTGGCGGGGCGCGATACTTTCGGATCTGGAAGTTCCAGGAGAATTGCCGGATACGGCCGCAGCGTGGCGCGCGCAGCAGGCGCGCTGGACAAAGGGGCACGCGCAAGTGGCGCGCAAACTGGTCCCGGAAATCTGGAAGAGCGCATGGCCCTGGTGGCAGAAAGCCGCGGTCACGCTGCAGGTCTGTCAGTTCGGTTTCTATACGCTGGCAGCGTTGAGCGCTCTCATCAGTCTCACGCTCATGTACATGGGCGTAGTATACGTTAAGGCCGTAGCCGATCTCGGATTGCTGGTAACCGGCTTGGGCCTTTGCGCCAGCCTCGGTTATCTGTGGCTCGGTCAGGCAATGCTGGGGCGGCAGGACGAGCCAAACTTCTTGCGCTCGCTTTTACTGGCTATTCTGTTTCCCAGCGGGCTCGTTCTTTCCAACGCGCGCGCCACCTACGAAGCCTTCTCGAGTCGAGAGATGGTGTTCAACCGCACGCCCAAGGCTGGCGCCGTTTACGCCGGCGGCTGGCGAGGAAGTCCTGAACTGGCGGCCGGGTTGCTGTTGCCGGTGTTCGCTCTCGCCGAGCAGGCCTGGAGCGCGCCATTCTTCGTCTTCGCAGCAGCCGGACTGCTGGCCATCGGCGGCATGGGATGGACTTCCGCACTGCAAATTCCGGCCCGCGACGCCGCTTCTAAATAATTCGTTTACCTTCGGTCTTTCAAATTAACATCATCGCTCTAACGGGGCTTTGAATAGCGCCCCGTAGGCTCGCACAATGATAATGCGATGGGGCACGCGATGAGGGGCTTTGCGCAGAGACAATCGATGCGGCTGGTCGTGCTGGGCGCG
>JAICVV010000236.1 GCA_025935155.1 Alphaproteobacteria bacterium | reverse complement strand
GGTGTAGTGCGTGAAATGCCAGTCGTTCGGCAAGCCATCGCAGGCCGAATACTGGTCCATCGGCGAAACCACCACGCGGTTGGCGAGCGTGAGGCCACGCAGCTTCAGCGGCGTGAACATGGGCGTCGGCCGCGTTTTGCGGCAATCGAAACCGCTCTCTTCGAAATACGTCTGGTACCACTCCTCCTCGAAGGCGCGCACGAAACTCTCGTCGCGCAGAAGCAGATTGTCCCAGGTGATGCTTTTCGCCCGCGACATCACCACCATGGCGAACTGCATGGGCTTCATGTCGCCCGAGCGCTCCATGTGCTCGAACCACGCGAGGCTGACATCGGCGTTGTGCTGCGTGATCTGCACTTCTGTTCGCCGCGCAGCATCGTAGGCTTCGAACGCCTTGTGAACCGACATTTCGCCATGCGCGATGAGCGCGTCCGACAAGGCAATGGCGGATTCCATCGCCAGCTTGGTGCCGGAACCGATGGAGAAATGCGCGGTGGCCTTGGCGTCGCCCAGCAGCACAACGTTGTCGTGCCACCAGCGCTCACAAAAGATGCGCGGGAAATTGCGCCACAGCGAGCGGTTGACGATGAGAGGGTGGCCTTCCAGCTCGTCTGCAAAGATGCGCTCCAGCAGCCGCGCACCTTGGTTTTCGTCCAGCGTCTCGAATCCGAACGCCCCCCAGGCCGCCGGACTCATTTCGATTACCCAGGTCGAATGTCCGGGCTCGTATTGGTAGGTGTGGGCGACGATCAGTCCGTGTTCCGTCTGCTTGAAGAAAAAGGTGAAGCCATCCAGCGGCCGCGTTGAGCCCAGCCAGACGAATTTGTTGCTCTGAACACGAACCTCCGGGCGGAAATGTTCCTTGAAGGTTTCGCGCACGCGGCTGTTGATGCCGTCCGCGCCGATAATCACGTCGCAATCGGCGAATTGTGAGAGATCATGCACGGGCGAGCGGAAGTGCAGGCCCACGCCCAGTGTCGCGCAGCGCTCCTGCAGAATTTTCAGCAGTGCCAGCCGCGAACAGCCGGCGAACCCATTGCCACCGCAGCGGACTTCACTGCCCCTGTAGCGGATGATGATGTTGTCCCAGTACGCAAACGTCTTTGTGATCGCCGCATACGATTCCGCATCGCGGCTGAGAAACTCCTCCAGTGTCTCGTCGGAAAACACCACGCCAAAACCGAACGTATCGTCCGCGCGGTTCTGCTCATAGACATCGATCTGCCAGCCCGGCCGCGCCTTCTTGGTGAGCAGCGCGAGGTAAAGCCCACCCGGTCCGCCGCCGACAATTGCGATCTTCAGCGGCCTGTGCGGCATCAGCGCGGGACAACCGCCGTGGCTTCGATCTCAAGCAGCGCCTCCGGCTCCACGAAACCGGCCACGATGATCACCGCCATGGCAGGGAAGTTCTTCCCCATCAGATCTTTCCACGCTTCACCCAACTGTGGCCGCGCCGCGATATAATCCTCGCGGCTGGTGACGAACATGGTCATGCGCGCGATGTGCTCCGGCCCCGCGCCCGCTTCCTTCAGAACCGCGAGCACGTTCTTCAGCGCCTGCCGGAACTGCCCGCTCAATGTGTGCTCGCGAAATTCGCAATTCTCATCCCAGCCGATCTGACCGGCCACGAACACCATCCGCCCCTCGGCCTCTATGCCATTGGAATAACCGCGCGGCCGCGCCCAGCCCGCCGGTAGCAGAATGCGCATGTCAATCCCCTTCGAAGATCGGTTGCTGCTTGGCGAGGAAGGCGTGATAGGCGCGCTCGAAGTCCTTTGTCTGCATGCAGATCGCCTGCGCCTGCGCTTCCGCTTCGAGCGCCATGTCCAAACTCATGCTCCATTCCTGATTGAGCTGGTTCTTCGTCATGCCGTTGGCGAAGGCCGGACCCGCCGCCAGCTTCTCCGCCCAGGCCTGCGCCTCATTGTCGAGATCTTCCGCCGGCACGATGCGGTTGAAAAACCCCCATCGCTCGCCTTCTTCTGCGCTCATGCTGCGACCGTAGAACAGCAACTCGGCGGCGCGGCCGTGCCCGATGATTCGAGGCAAAATCGCGCAGGCCCCCATGTCGCAACCGGCCAATCCCACGCGGTTAAACAGGAAGGCCGTCTTCGCCTCCGGCGCAGCAAGCCGGATGTCGCTCGCCATGGCAATAATGGCGCCCGCGCCCGCGCACACACCCTGCACCGCAGAAATGATCGGCTGCGGGCAGCCGCGCATCGCCTTCACCAGATCGCCCGTCATGCGGGTGAAGGCGAGAAGCCCCGTCATCTGCATTTCCACCAGCGGCCCGATGATCTCGTGCACGTCGCCGCCGGAGCAGAAATTGCCACCCGCGCCGCGCACCACCACGGCTTTCACATCGGTCTGGTACACGAGCGCGCGGAAGGTGTCGCGCAGCTCGGCATAGGATTCGAAGGTGAGCGGGTTCTTCCGCTCCGGCCGGTTGAGCGTGATGGTGGCAATGCCGTCGGCATAGGCCCAGAGAAAATGCTCGGGCTCGAAACTTGCGGGAATCATGGCGGTAATCATTGGCGCGGCCTCATCGCCTAGATTAACGTTGCTGCGAAGGAGACCGCAACGTGGACAGGCACGCTTTCGTCACGGGTGGGGGCAGCGGCATCGGGCTGGCGACCGCGAAGGCATTGGCCGCCGCCGGCTGGCGCGTCACCATTGCCGGCCGCACCGAAGCGCGGCTGCGCGATGTGGCGAAGGCGATTCCCGGCGCCCGCATCCAGCCGCTTGATGTGACGGACGCAGAGGCGGTGCCTGAGGCTTTTCGTGAAACGGTCGCGGCAGCCGGGCCAATTTCGCTGCTGGTGAACAACGCCGGCTCGGTTATCGCCGCGCCATTTGAGAAGACGAGCGCCGAGCAATGGGATGCGATGCTGGATGTGCATGTCCTGGGCGCCGTCCATTGCATCCAAGCGGCGCTGCCGCAGATGAAGGCGAACGGCTGGGGACGCATCGTCAACATCGCCAGCACCGCGGGCCTGGTCGGTTATCGTAACCTCAGCGCCTATGTGGCGGCCAAGCATGCGTTGATAGGAATGACGAAGGCTCTGGCGCTGGAGGTGGCGAAAACAGGAATTACGGTGAACGCCGTCTGTCCCGGCTATGTGGACACCGAGATCATCTCCTCCGCTGTGGCCAAGCTTGCGGAACGAAGGCAACAATCGACAAAAGACGCGCGGGCGACATTTGCGGCCGTGAATCCGCAAGGTCGGCTGGTGAAGCCGGAGGAGGTCGCGGCAGCGGTATTGTGGCTAGCGTCCGATGAAGCCGCTGCGGTGAACGGCATCGCGCTGCCGGTTGCGGGCGGCGAAGTGAGCTGAGCCATGACCTTTCAGCCGCCCGAATTTCCTGACGATTTCAACATGGCCGACTACTTCGTGTTCTCGAACATCGAAGCGGGGCGCGGCGAGAAGACGGCCATCTATTTCGAAGGCCGCGAAGTCAGCTACCACGAAATGGCCGATAAGGTGATGCGGGTCGCGCGCAATTTGGTGGCAGATGGTCTCTTGCCCGAACAGCGTGTGCTGGTGTGCATGCAGGACCGGCCGGAATTCGCCTATGCCTGGTTCGGCGCGCTGAAGGCCGGAGCGGTGGTCACGCAGATCAATCCTCTGCTGCCCGCGTCCGACTACGAGTACTACCTCTCCTACATCAAACCGCAGTTCGGCTTCCTCGACGAGCAAAGCCTGCCTGAATTTGAGAAAGCGCGGACGCACTCCCGCCATTGCGGCCGGGGAGAGAATGTCATCGTCGCCGGCAAATCCTTCGATGACTGGCTCGCGCGTCAAACCAACGCCGAGCCCTGGCCGACGAAGAAGGATGATCCGGCCGTGTGGCTGTTCACCAGCGGCACCACCGGCAAGAGCAAGGGTGCGGTACATAGCCATGCCCACTTCCCCTTCAACACGGAAGTGTACGCCAAACAGTTCATCGGCATCCGTGAGCCCGATATTACCATCTCCGGAGCGCGGCTGTTTTTCGGCTACGCCACCGGCACCAACCTGATGTTTCCGTTCGCCGCCGGAGCCTCAACGGTTCTCTTCCGCGAGGCGCCCACGCCCGAACTGCTGTTCGAGAAAATCGCGCAGCATCGCGCCACCGTTCTCACCAGCGTGCCGACGCTGATCAACAAGATGCTGCAGGCGCCCGAAGAACAACGGCGCGATATCTCCAGTGTCCGTCTC
>JAICVV010000330.1 GCA_025935155.1 Alphaproteobacteria bacterium | reverse complement strand
CCCGAGCCGGAAAGCGCGACGCGCACCTGCTACCAGCGCGATAGGGACCGGATCATCCACTCTGCCGCCTTCCGGCGCCTCAAGCACAAGACACAGGTGTTCGTGCATGAGGAGGGCGATTACCACCGCACGCGGCTGACGCATTCGCTGGAAGTGGCGCAAATCGCGCGCAGTCTGGCGCGGGTGCTGGCGGTGGATGAAGATTTGGCGGAAGCCATCGCGCTATCGCATGATCTCGGCCATACGCCGTTCGGCCATGCTGGCGAGGAGGCGCTGAACGAGGCAACGGCGGCATTCGGGGGCTTCGATCATAATGCGCAGGCGCTGAAGCTGGTCACGCAACTGGAGCATCGCTACGCGTCTTTCGATGGCTTGAACCTGACGTGGGAAACACTGGAAGGATTGGTGAAGCACAACGGGCCGGTGCAGCGCCCGCTGCCTCAACCGATCGCATCCTTCAATGTAAAATGGCCGCTTGAGCTGGATCGCTGGCCGGGGCTGGAAGCGCAACTGGCGGCGCTGGCCGATGACATCGCTTATGTGAACCATGACATCGACGATGGATTGCGTGCCGAATTGTTCTCAATTGATGATTTACGCGTCGCGCCACTTGCTGGCGAATACACCCGCGCCGTCGTCCAGAGCTATGGCGATCTGGAACTGGGGAGGTTTATCGGCGAGGCCGTTCGCAGACTGATGAGCGCGCTAATTGAAGACCTGCTTGCCGAAACCCGCCGGCGAATCGGCTTTGCAAATGTCAATTCCGCGGCCGATGTGCGGGCCAATTCCGGGCCGATTGCCGGGTTCAGCAGCGGAATGGCGGCGCAAGTGGCCGCACTCAAATCCTTCCTGTTCGAACGGATGTACCGGCATCCACGGGTGATGGAGTCTGTGGATAAAGCCAAGCAGGTGGTCCGCCAGCTGTTTGGCGCGCTCTCTGCCAAACCCGGCCTTTTGCCACAGGATTGGGCGGCAGCTTGCGGCGAAGCGGGCGATGCAGCGACGATAGCCGTGGTGCGGGACTATATTGCTGGCATGACGGACCGCTTTGCCATATTGGAACATGCGAAAATCACCCACACCGAAATTCGCCCGTAAGCCGTCAGGCGCGCGATTTGCGCCGAATCGGTGCTAAAATTCAGCTGTTTGAGATTCGCGTTTGGGAGCAGGTGCCATGCCGCAATTCGAGCGGAGGCTGTACGAGCCGGACGAACTCCGGGTGCACGACGGCGGCGAGGATGAGATGGAGGACGAGGGCTCGCGCCTTCCCCTTCTGATCGTCATCGCGCTGGTGGTGCTCGCGTCGTTCGCCGGCGTGGTGTGGCTCGCCTATACGCAAGGCGTGCAGCGCGGCCGCGAGGATGCGCCGCGGATCGTTGCTGCGCAGCAGAACAAGGCGGCTTCCGCTGAATCGAAAAACCCGTATTCGGATTTGCAGATATACCGATCGCCGAAAGGCAACAGCGGAGCGAGCAACGAGTCTGCGGCACCAGAGACAACTCCACCGCCAGCGGCGGTTCCAGAACACGCGATCAGCAAACCGGCTGTTGCACCAAACGCTCCGGCTGCCAAGCCCAAGCCGGAGACCGTGACAAAACCGGCAGCCGTGAAACCAAATCTTCCTCCGGCGATGATAACGCCAAGGAGTTCGCCGCCTGCGGCAACCGGAACGCCGCGCGTTATCACGCCGTCATCAACAGCAGTGAAGAAGACGCCGCCTGCGGCGAACCCAAAATCCGCAGCGCCGAACGACTCCGCGATGATCAACAAGGTGTTGGCGGCGCAGCAGCCTTCCGCCGCGCCGTCAGCGCCGGCCGCGCAACACGGCGGCGGCTACGTTCTGCAGATCGGCTCCTTTACGTCGCAGGCCGAAGCGAATGCTTCGTGGCAGACCTACAAGGCGGCACATTCCTCGGTTGCCGGTTATGCGCCGGACGTGGCGCAAGCCAATCTGGGCAGCAAGGGCACCTGGTATCGCCTGCGCATCGGGCCCTTTGCTACGCTTGGCGAAGCGAGCGCGGCCTGCGCCAAGCTGAAAGCGCAGGGCGGCAAGTGTTTTCCGGCGAAACGGTAGCATGACACGCACGCGCGCCATCTATGGGTGTGCCGGCACCGAACTCACGCCGGAGGAGCGCGCCTTCTATCGCGAGGCGCAGCCCTGGGGCTTCATCCTGTTTGCGCGCAACATCGCCGATCCGGCGCAGGTTCGGGCGCTTGTTTCCTCGCTGCGCGATACGGTTGGCGATGAGAAGGCGCCAGTGCTGATCGATCAGGAAGGCGGGCGTGTGGCGCGGCTGAAGCCGCCGGACTGGAGAGCGCACCTGCCGATGCAGGAATTCGGCGATCTCTATCGCGAGGATGCCGCGGCGGGCCGGGAAGCCGTATACGTCAACGCGCGGCTGATCGCGGACGAGCTTTCGCAGCTCGGCATCAATGTGAATTGCGTGCCCGTCCTCGATCTGCCGGTGAGCGGCGCTGACGCGGTGATCGGCGACCGCGCTTTCGCGTCCGATCCCATGATCGTCGCGGTCCTCGGCCGCGTAGTCATCGACGGCATGCTGGAGGGCGGCGTGGTGCCGGTGATGAAACACATCCCCGGCCACGGCCGCGCCACGGCAGATTCGCATTTTGCTCTGCCGCGTGTTTCCACGCTCGAAGCGGAATTGCGCAAGACGGACTTTGCGCCGTTCCGTGCGTTGAACGATTGTCCGATGGCGATGACGGCGCATGTCGTCTATGAGACGATCGATCCCGAACATCCCGCCACCACAAGTGG
>JAICVV010000203.1 GCA_025935155.1 Alphaproteobacteria bacterium | reverse complement strand
TCCATTTCGCGGAAATGCCGCTGTACCGCCACCCACGCGCCTTTGGCGGTGATGCCCATTTTCTTGTGGTCGTAACCGTGGCTGCCGCCTGAGGCGAAAGCATCGCCAAGCCAGAAGCCGCGCGACTCCGCAATGCCGTTGGCAATATCGGAAAATGTAGCCGTGCCTTTATCCGCTGCCACGACCAGATAGGGATCGTCGCCGTCGTGCCGTACTACCCCCTGCGGCGGAATCACCGCGCCGTCGGGACCGATATTGTCTGTCAAATCGAGCAGCGCATTGATAAAGGCCTTGTAGGCGGAAATGGCCGCCGCCTGTATTTCCTCGCGGCTTCCATTTGCGGGCAGACACTTGGGATAAAAGCCGCCCTTTGCGCCAACCGGCACGATGACCACATTTTTCACCTGCTGGGCTTTGACGAGGCCGAGAATCTCCGTGCGAAAATCCTCGCGCCGGTCGGACCAGCGAATGCCGCCGCGTGCGACTTTGCCGAAGCGCAAATGCACGCCTTCCATCTGCGGCGAGTAGACGGAAATATCGTACAGCGGACGTGGCGCGGGCAGTTCTTCCAGCCTCTGCGACTCGAGCTTGATGGCGAGATACGGCTGGCGTTCACCACGAAAGAAATTGGTGCGCAGAGAACAGGCGATGACATTGCGCAGGCGCCGGATGATCCGGTCATCGTCAAGACTTGGAACGCCGTTCAGCGCAGCATCGATGCGGCTGTTAATCTCCTCCTGCCGTTTCTTCCGTTCGTCAATGCCGGGCGCGTGACGGGCGTGGAACAGATCGATCAACAGCCGCGCAATCGAAGAATTCCGCGCCAACGTCTGCTCGATATATTCCTGGCTGAAAGAAAATCCTGCCTGCCGCGAATATTTCGCGGCGGCGCGCAGAATATTGACGGTGTTCCAGTCGAGGTCTGCGCCGGTAATGAGACGGTTGAATCCATCGTTTTCCGCCTGCCCGCGGATGATCGCCTCGAAAGCATCTTCCACGCGCGCCTTCAAATGGGAGAGGTCTGCCGTGGCGCCATCTGCGCGCACCATTGTGAAATCGAGAACCGCGCCTTCGCCCTTCCACCCCGCATCCGTGTCGGGTGTTACCGGATAGCTGTTCTCCGCAATCACCCGAAACCCAAGATTCTCAAGTACAGGCAGGGAGGCGGAGAGCGGTAGCACGTCGCCCAGCACGTAAATTTTCAGCCGCAACGCGCTCTGTGAATCTCGCGGCAAACGATAAGCCCGCGCATTGATGCGTTCGCCGCTTGTTGCAAGCTGCTCAAGCTCATCCAGGTCTCGCACTGCTTCTTCCGGCAGGAATGCGTCGCGGTAGCGCGCCGGAAATGCGTGGCGCTGACGCACCAGAATTCGCTGCCCTTCCGCCTCTCCGTGTGTGGCGATCAGCGCGGCGGCAAAAGCATCCTCCCAGGTGCGGATGGAAGCCGCGATCTCCGCTTCCAGCGCCCGCACATCCACTCTCGGACACGCACCTTCGTTGCGGCCCACGATGTAATGGACCCGCGCCAGCATGGAATCGTCGATCGTTGGGGTCGATGCTGAGAGGCGGCCATTGTAGGCGCGCGCCAGAATGCCGTGAATTTTTTCACGCACCTGTGTGTCATAACGGTCGCGCGGGACATAGACGAGCAGCGAAACAAAACGGTCGAAGCGGTCGCAACGCGCGAATACCTTTACCTTGGGACGTTCGCCCAATCGCAGGATGCCCAGCGCCGAATCGAACAGTTCGTCTTCGCTGATCTGAAACAGTTCGTCGCGGGGAAATGAATCGAGAATGTGCGCGAGCGCCTTGCCGTCGTGGCTGTTTCGGGGGAACCCGGCGCGCTCCAGCACATGCTCCACCTTCAACCGCAACAACGGAATCTCACTTGGCTGCCGGCTGTAGGCACCGGAAGTGAAAAGACCGACGAAGCGCCGCTCGCCGGCCACTTTGCCGTTCGCATCGAATTTTTTTACGCCGATGTAATCCATGTGCACGCGGCGGTGAATAAGCGAGCGCTCGTTCGATTTGGTGATGATCAGCGGCTCCGGCTCCGCAAGAAATCCACGAATTTCCGCCGTCATATCGCCGCGATGCTCGCTTCGGCGAACGACGCGCGTTTCCATGTCGGCCAACACGCCGAGGCCGGATTCCGGAACCGGCTCAAGCGTGCCGCCGTCCGCACCGGAGTAGGTGTAGTCGCGGGCACCGAGGAACGTGAAATGGTTGTCTGCCAGCCATTCGAGAAACGCCACGCTTTCGTTCAGCACTGCGGAGTTCACGTGCGGCGGACGCGCCTTCAGCGCGGCAATCGAATCATGGAGGTACGCGAGCATTTTCTGCCAATCGCGCACCGCGAGCTTCACTTCGCGGAAGACACGCTTTGCGCCTGCCTCGACATCCTTCCGCTGTTCGCCGTCTAATGAATCCAGCGCCAGAACAATCACGCTCTCCCGCACAGCTGTGCCACGGCCGCGCGCTCCGACCGCATCGCGTTCCACCGGCATGATCGGGTGAAAAAGCGCGTGAACGCGGATGCCCTGCGCCGTCAGCTCTCCGCCCAGCGAATCGAACAGGAACGGCATGTCGTCGTTGACACCAATCAGGAGCGTTTCGGTTCGCTCGCGGCCATCGTCGCGCGTCGCCTGGAACGGCAGCACGTGCACAAGCGACTCGCCGGGTTTGCGGGCGGCCGTTTTCTCGAAGGTGAGTTCCGCCAGCGCAGCAAGGGATTCCGGCGCGTAACGTGTGATGTCCTCCGGGGGCGCCCCTCGATAAAGGGCGGCGAGAAAGCTCTTCAGGCCGGTCTTGGCGGCATCTGCCGGCAAAAGCGATTCGGCTGCATGCACACGGTCGAGCGCCAGTTCGTCTTCACTGACGGAGGTGGGAACAGGGAAATCGCTGGATTTGTGGGCAATGTCGACGGTCATGCCAGATGGGTGGTGAGGTGGACCGGGTGGGAACCTAGCCGCCGGCACCTCACCCGGAAAGGGCTAATTGGCCTCGATGGCAACTTGTCCCTATCACAGGAATCCCAAACTTTTCTGCCCGCATTCCTTACCGTTCCGTTATTCACATTAGCAATTTGTCAACCATTCGGGCCACACTGGTACGGATGATCCTCTACGGACTTTAGATGGCCACCAGCCGCCGCAGCATGGGCGTTTATCAGCCGCGCTCGCGCCGCGGGGCCTTTACGGACGCGTTGGCCGATGCCCGGCGCGCCGTTGTCAGGGCGCTGAAGATTGCGTTGGTCCGGGGGGCTGGCGCTCTGGTGTTCGTGGTGTCCTGCGCGGGCCTCGTGGCGCTTGCGACTTTCAGCCCCAGCGATGCCAGCCTTACCAACGCCACTGGAGCCGAACCCGGCAACTGGCTGGGCGGCCTCGGCGCGACCGCAGCTTCTCTCCTGCTGGAGACGTTCGGCATTGGCGCCCTCGCCTTCCTGGCGCCGCCGGCGGTGTGGGGCGCGCGCGCAATGACCGGACGTTCGGTGCGCCGCCCCTTGTGGCGCGCCGCGGCATGGCCGCTCGCGACGGTGCTGGCGGCTGGTGGATTTGGGCTCCTTCCGAGACTTGAAGCGCTGCCCGCTGGAACCGGTGGCCTGCTGGGGCTGGCACTGGTCGGGCTCTCCCGCCATGCCAGTCAGGCGTACCATCAGGCGTGGCTGGGAACAGCGATCCCCGCACTCCTGCTGGTTCTCGGATTGCCATTGGCGTTTTTCGCCACCGGATTGAAGTTCATGCCGATCGCGCGCGGTGTCGCCAATGTGCCGGCGTTCTTCGTGTGGCTGTTCGGGCGCCTGCATTTCAGAGCCGCCAATAGGGATGCTTCCGATGAAGAAGAATCATTCGAGGCGAGTGAGCCAGAAGAAGCTGAGGACGATCCGTACGGGCTCTCGGTAAAGCCCGAACCGGTTGCAGGCATCACCCGCGCCGATCAGCGGCGGCGCGAGATTCGCGTGCAGCGGGAACAGCGCAAACAGGCACAGGGCGCAAAGACCGGCCGCCAGCCTGTTCTCAATCTCGGCACATCCGAATTCCAGTTGCCGCCCTTGGGGCTGCTCGCCGAACCGGTGCAGCAGCACGAAAGCACGGCCCTTTCCGACGAGGCGCTGGAAGAAAACGCCCGCATGCTGGAAGCGGTGCTGGCGGACTTCGGCGTCAAGGGCCGCATCATGGCGGTGCGGCCTGGCCCGGTCGTCACGCTCTATGAATTCGAACCGGCCGCGGGCGTGAAATCCTCCCGCGTGATCTCCCTCTCCGACGACGTGGCGCGGTCCATGAGCGCGGTGGCGGCGCGCATTGCGGTGGTGCCGGGCCGCAACGTCATCGGCATCGAGCTGCCCAACCAGCACCGCGAAACCGTTTACCTGCGCGAGCTGTTCGCCTGCAACGAATTCGAAAAGTCGCGCGCGCCGCTGCTGCTGGCGCTGGGCAAAACCATCGGCGGCGATCCGGTGATGGCCGATCTCGCCAAGATGCCTCACCTGCTTATCGCGGGCACCACCGGCTCGGGCAAGTCGGTCGCGCTCAACACCATGATCCTGTCGCTGCTCTACCGCTGCCCGCCGGACCAGACCAAGCTCATCCTCATCGATCCCAAGATGCTGGAGCTTTCCTCCTAC
>JAICVV010000088.1 GCA_025935155.1 Alphaproteobacteria bacterium | reverse complement strand
GGCCAAGCGTCCACCCCAGTTCAAGACCGGGCCAGCCTTCCGGATTGATGAGGCCAACGCGACCGATCGCAGCACCATCGCACTTACGCTCGGCGACCCACAGGCCATAACCGCGCAGGACCCAGTGACCGGCCGATACCGCCATGCTCCGCCATGCATCATTGCGCGTGAGCGGCTCTCCCGTGAGGTACCGCATCACGTCGGCATCCGCATAAAAGCTGGCAAAAGTGTCGAGATCGGTCTCGCGCCATTCCCGCAGTATGAGCCGGTCCGTCTCCAACCGGGGTATCGACATGGCCGACTTTCCTTTCAACGCCGCAACAAGTCCGACAGGCATGCGACAGCTTGCGACAAACTTCACGGGGTTCTGACCATCGCGCGCTTGGATATTTCGCACCCCTGGACCATTTTGACGTTCAGGCGAATTCCCCCAATTCGCCCCAGAGAGAGAGCCTTCGTGCGATGTGCCCCGCATCCGCACGGGGGCTCACCTTCAATAGAGAAAGAACGGCTTACCGCAGATCGTGTCGATTCGCGGACGGTAGGCTTGGGTGTCGTAGAGGGCGGGGACATCGACACGGCGCTTGCCCTTGATGCAGGTGTCCCCCGGCACGGTGGTATAGTTGCCATGCTGGATCGCCATCATCAGCCCGGATTTTCCCTCATCCAGCAGCTGCACCGCCATGGTGCCGTAGTTCAGCGCCACCATGCGATCGACAGCGTCGGGCGGACCGGCGCGCATGAGATAGCTGAGCTTCTGATTGAGAATGCCGATGCCCGTGATCTTCTCCAATTGCTCGCCAATCAGCTCCCCTATGCCGCCCAACTTGCGATGGCCGTAGGCATCCTCGGGACCGCTTTCCACAATGCCGCCCTGCTCCAGCTGCGCGCCTTCTGATACCGCAACAATCGCATAATTGGACGGATTAGCGGCGCGATCTTCCACCACCAGTTCCGCCAACCGATGCATGTCGATCGGCACTTCGGCAATCAACGTGCGATCGGCATCTGCAATATAACCGGAGATCAGCGCCGTCTCGCCGGAATTGCGCCCAAAAAGTTCCACCACTGCGATGCGCTCGTGGCTGCCGGCGGGTGTTCGCAATGCTTCGAGCATCGCGGCAGAACGGGAGACTGCGGTAGAGAAGCCCATGCAGTAATCGGTGCCGAAGACGTCGTTGTCCATCGTCTTGGGCAGCGACATCACCTTGAGCCCCTGCCCGTGCAAATGCGCGGCATAGGAGAGCGTGTCGTCGCCGCCGATGGGGAACATGGCGTCAATCTTGAGCGACTCTATCACGCGCAACACGTGCGGCGTGCAATCGATCAGCCCATTTTCGCCAGGCTGGAACTTGCCCTTCAGAAACGCGGGGAGATCCTTCGGTTTCACCCGGCCGGGATTGGTGCGTGACGTGTGCAGGATCGTTCCACCCGAACGGTCGATGGTGCGGACGCGCTCCCCGTCCAGATGAATCAGGCAGTCCGCGCTGCCTTGCGGATCGTCCGGATTGTAGTTCAGCGGCCCGGCCCAGCCGCGCTTAAATCCCACAACCTCCCAGCCGCGCGAGAGTGCCGCGCGCGTCACCGCCTTGATGCAGGGATTGAGCCCCGGAGCATCGCCGCCGCCGGTGAGAATGCCTATGCGCATCGAACGATCCCTCGTTGAACGTCCTCAGAGGAATGGGTTTATCACCCGAACAGAGCCATAGATCTGGCCGTCATTAAGATCCTCCGTGTAGAGGTTGGGGGCGCCGGCGGCCTCGGCTGCGGCGATAATGGCCGCATCCCAGTACGAGATCCGATGCCGTTCCGAGAGGAGAATCCCATTGCGGACGAGGGTTGCATCGACGGGAACGCAAATCTGCCCAGAGAGAAGATCAATCCACTCAAGGGCCTCCACCACCGAAAGCGGTTGAGCGCCCTTGCGGGTCACGTTTCGATAGAATTCGGCCAGAACCTGTCCAGAAATTGCAAAAGGTTCCTGCCTAATCAGTTCTCTTGCTCGACTTCTTTTTGCGGGACTCTCCAATTTCCCCATCGCGGCGTAGATCAGGACGTTCGTATCGACGAAGTATCGGACGATCATAAAGTTCTGCCCTGTTCCATTTCCAATCCGGTCCCAGCCGCCCGGTTGAACGATCGCTTAGTTCAGCCAATTCTCGCCGCGCCTGGGCCGCACGATCGCCCTGATCGACAATTCGCTGGAAATGATCGCGTATAAGCCCATTCACGGTTGTACCGTGATCGATCGCATAACGCCGGACTCCGTCCAGCACGTTATCATCAACAGCCAGCGTGATATTTTTCATGACAGAACTCCACAGAAACACAGGATATGTGTGTTCATCTGTAGAAGTCAATCGAGCCGGGGTTCCAGCTTTTTGCAGGCGTCGATCAGACCGCGAACCGAATCGGCAGATTTCACCAGCGCGGCGCGTTCTTCGGATGTGAGCTCCAGCTCCACGATTTTTTCCACACCGTTCTCACCGATCACCACCGGCACACCGACATAGAGGTCTTCGATGCCATAGGGACCGTTCACGTACGCGGCACAGGGAAGTACGCGGCGCTTGTCGCGCAGGTAGGATTGCGCCATCTCGATGGCGGCCGTGGCGGGTGCATAGAACGCGGAGCCGGTTTTCAGCAGCCCGACAATTTCCGCGCCGCCGTCGCGCGTGCGCTGCACCAGCTTGTCCAGCCGCTCCTGCGAAATCCATCCCATCTTCACCAATTCCGGCAATGGGATTCCGGCGACGGTCGAGAAGCGCGGCATCGGCACCATGGTGTCGCCATGGCCGCCCAGCACGAAGGCGCTGACGTCTTCCACGCTCACATTCAATTCTTCGGCCAGGAAGTGCCGGAAGCGCGCGCTGTCCAGGACGCCGGCCATGCCGATGATTTTTTCGTGCGGTACGCCTGAGAACTGGCGCAGCGCCCACACCATTGCATCCAGCGGATTGGTGATGCAGATGATAAACGCGTTTGGGGCATGCTGCCGGATGCCGTCGCCTACCGCCGACATCACCTTCAGATTGATGCCGAGCAGATCGTCTCGGCTCATGCCCGGCTTGCGCGGCACACCAGCGGTGACAATCACCACATCGGCGCCCTCGATATCGGCGTAGGAGTTGGCGCCCTTCAGCCGCGCATCGAAGCCTTCGATCGGGCCAGCCTGTGCGATATCGAGGCTCTTGCCCTGCGGCAGGCCCTCCACGATGTCGAACAGCACCACATCCCCGAGTTCCTTCAGCGCGACGAGATGGGCGAGCGTGCCGCCGATCTGGCCACCGCCGATCAGCGCGATTTTCCTGCGCGGCATGAACAAATCCTTTCTGTACCAGAAGGCGCGGTTGGTAGCGCGCGGTCAGCGGGACCGCAAGCTTGGCGGTTCCGGCGGGCAATCGGCGCAAACCGCCACTTCCACCGTGACATGGGAGAGATCGGGGTGGCGCTGCCGCAGGCGTGCCTTCACGTCTTCGGCCGTGATTTCGCCGGGGCTGACCAGGGAAACAATCAGGCTGTGATGCCCCGGGCCGACGCGCCACAAATGCAGATCGGCCACGCGCGCGCCAAGCCCGGCTTCAACAAAGCCGCGAATGTCGCGCGAGAGCGCCGGATCGGGTTCCGCATCCAGCAGCACCATCGCGCTGTCACGGATAAGCCCATAAGACCACGATGCGATCACGCAAGCGCCCGCAATGCCCACCGCGGGATCGAGCCAGCGCAGGCCGAACAGCAATCCGGCTGCGAGCGCCGCAATGGCGAGCACGGACGTGGCGGCGTCCGCGAGGACATGCACATAGGCCGCGCGCAGATTGTGATCGTGCGCGTGACCGTGGTGATGCTCCCGCTCATGATCTTCGCCGCCCAGAATGAAGGCGCTGGCCAGATTCACCAGAAGACCAACCGTGGCGATCGGCAGCGCACTGGAATAAACGATGGTAACCGGATGGAGCAGCCGGGTGATCGACTCCGCTGCCACGCCGATAGCGATCAGGCCCAGAACAATGGCGCTGGTGAAGGCGGCAAGATCGCCGAACTTGCCGGAACCGAAAGTAAAGCGTGAATTGGCGGCATGTCGGCGCGCCAGCCAGTAGGCCCCGGCGGCCAATCCAAGCGCGCCGACATGCGTCGCCATGTGCACGCCGTCCGCCAACAGGGCCATCGACCCGAAGATGAGGCCCGCAGCGATTTCGATGACCATGAACGCTGCCGTGAGCAGCATCGCCGCGCGGGCCCGGCGCTCGGCGTGCGCATGCCCGTGGCCGAGGAAGCGGTGGTCGTGCGTCCACAGACCGTGTTCGTGCCGCACATTCTCATGAGGGGTCATGGAAGAAGAATACGGCGTTGCGGCCGCAAGGGCCACTGAATTCAGATGATGAAGCTGATGGCCGAAACCGCAAGCAAGAGGATGGAAACGAAGGTCATATACAGCGCCAGATTGAAGCGGATCATCCGCGACACCAGAAGGTCAAAGGCTATCCGTGCCACGTTGCCGGACCCGCGCGTGAAGGGGGCTGCGGTACTGCGCAACATCGAGATGAGCAGCAATGCACCTATCAGCAGAAGCAGAATCGCCGGCACAGAGAAGAGCTTCGGCCAGCCATGATCGATCCCGAAGGTGCAGGCGACGGCGAATATACCCTGGGCGGCCAGCAGTGCGCCGGCTTTTTCGGTGTTGTGCTGCATGCCGCCAAGAATTCGCTCGAACGCCTGCATGTCATCGAGATTGCCGGCTATGCTCGTGTAAGCGCGATCACGCTCAACCCGCGACGACGGCACGCCGAAGATCGCGGCGAAAAGGCTTGACACGGATCAGCCCAGCGCCTTGACGATTTCTTCCGTCATTTTCTTGGCGTCGCCGAACAGCATCATGGTGTTATCGCGGAAGAAGAGCTCGTTCTCGATTCCCGCATAGCCCGAGCCCATGCCGCGCTTCACGAACAGCACGGTCTTTGCCTTTTCCACATCGAGAATCGGCATGCCGAAAATGGGCGAGGCGGGATTGGTCTTGGCGGCCGGGTTGGTGACATCGTTGGCGCCGATCACATAGGCGACATCGGTGGTGGCGAAGGCCGAGTTGATGTCCTCCAGCTCGAACACTTCGTCATAGGGCACGTTGGCTTCGGCCAGCAGCACGTTCATATGACCCGGCATGCGGCCTGCGACAGGATGAATGGCGTAGGAAACCTTCACACCTTCCTTCTTCAGCTTGTCGGCCATTTCGCGCACCGCGTGCTGCGCCTGCGCCACCGCCATGCCGTAGCCCGGCACGATGATGACGCTGCCCGCGTTCTTCATGATGAAGGCGGCGTCTTCCGCGCTGCCCTGCTTCACCGGTCGCGTTTCGGCCTTTCCTGCCGCCGCCACTTCGCCGCCGAAGCCTCCCGCGATCACCGAAATGAAGCTGCGGTTCATGCCGGCGCACATGATGTAGCTGAGAATGGCGCCGGAGGACCCGACCAGCGCGCCGGTGATGATGAGCGCGGTGTTCTCCAGCGTGAAACCGATACCGGCGGCAGCCCATCCCGAATAGGAATTCAGCATCGAGATCACCACCGGCATGTCGGCCCCGCCGATGGGAATGATGAGCGTGATGCCGAAAACGAAAGCGACAACCGTGATCGCCCAGAACGCCCACACCGGCTGATGCAGCACGAAGAAGACGATCAGCGCGACAATCGCGATGGCGATGACGAGATTCAGCAGATGCCGCGCCGGCAGCAGGATCGGCGCGCCGCTCATGTTTCCGTTCAGCTTGGCGAAAGCGATGATGGAGCCGGCGAAGGTGATGGCGCCGATCGCGACCCCGAGACTCATTTCGATGAGCGATTGCGTGCGAATCGCCCCTTCCGTGCCGATGCCGTAGGCGGCGGGTGAGTAGAATGCCGCTGCCGCGACCAGCACAGCGGCCAAACCGACAAGCGAGTGGAACGCGGCGACCAGCTGCGGCATGGCGGTCATGGCGATGCGGCGGGCGATGATCGCGCCGATGCCGCCGCCGATGGCGATGGCCACCACAATCATGCCCCAGGTCAGCGCGTCGGTAACGTGCGTCACCCACAGCGTGGTGGCGATGGCGAGCGCCATGCCGATCATGCCATTGCGGTTGCCGGTGCGCGACGTGATCGGGGAAGAAAGGCCGCGCAGCGCCAGAATGAACAGCACGCCGGAGACGAGATAGGCGAGCGCGGCGAGATCAGCTTGCACGGATGTGTTCCCTCTCGCTCATGGCGTGCCTGCGCCCATCCATTCCTGCGGCACGCTCTTCACCCGAAAGCGGATGTTCTGGTTGTCGGCGCTTTCGATATCTATGGAAACATCTTTGAAGCGGATGGATTTGCTGGCGAGATCGTAGCTGATATCCTGAAACCGCGACGGGCGCGTGGAATCTTTCGGATCGTATTCACGATACGTCAGGTGGACCGCGCCGGCTGCCATGCCCGCATAGAGCAGCTCGAAATTCGTGTAGCCGTGGCGCGCATCGATGCTGGTTTTTTCGGCGCGGGTGGCGCGGAAATCCGCCGGCTCGAGATCGGAAACTTCATTGGTGATGCCAAGCCCACCGCCGGCACGTGCAATCCGGCCGCTGTCATCGATGAAGAACATCATCGGCACGGACGTGGAGGATGGCTTGAGGGTGGTCAGTTCGAACGGATGCACCTTGATCTCGACGGCATCGTAGGTGGCACCATCTTCCTGAACGTGCCGCACCGCCGTGTAATCGCCGGGGATCAAAACCATGCTCCCGAGCCCAACGCGCAATGTCGCGGGCTGGCCGACAGACCAGACGTTGTGCCGCTCTTTCTCGTAGTAGTCCTTCAGCGAAACCATCGTTTCGCCAACGGCTGCGGACTTCAGCTCCCCCACCGCGAAATTCTTCTGCAGGATGTGCGTTGAAGTTGCGGGTTCTAGCGTTGCCGGGCTCATGCTGGAGCAGGCGCTGAGAACTGCCGGAACCACCAGCAACCATCCGCACTGCACTCTTTGCCCCCAGCCCATCGGTGCTATTTCTTCTCTTTCTTGCGATACATCGCCAGCATGCGTTGCGTGACGAGAAAACCGCCAAAGATGTTCACGCTGGCAAGGATCAGCGCAAAGAAGCCGAGAATCTTCGAAGTCCAGCCGCTGGTGGTTGAAGCTTTGTGAACCAAGATCATTCCATGAGAATCCATTTGCCTTAACTGCTCTGCCGTCGGCGCAAGCACTTCTTTATAAGTATCCAGAGAGACATTGACCGCGACTGCGATCAGCGCGCCGACGACGATCACGGAAGAGATGGCGTTGGTGACGCTCATCAGCGGTGTGTGCAGCGCGGGCGTCACGCTCCACACCACGTAATAGCCGACGAAAATCGCCAGCACGAAAATCGACAGCCGGAAGATGAACGGATCGATCAGTTCCATGATGCGCTCCCGCGGAGGCGCGCAGCACCCCCCTTCAGTCCGCCTTTGGCGGACAGCTTCCCCCACAAGGGGGGAAGCGGAAAATTGTTTTTCTCCTTCCCCCCTTGTGGGGGAAGGTGCCGAGCGTTCGCGCTAGCGAAGGCGAGGCGGAAGGGGGGTAGTTCGCTCATCCTCACCCCTTCAAACTCGGATGCACGATCTGGCCGTCGCGG
>JAICVV010000107.1 GCA_025935155.1 Alphaproteobacteria bacterium | reverse complement strand
GCCGACTGTGCTGCGCGCGAAGCGCTCGAGGAAGCCGGTGTGGTGGGCGAAATCGCGGGCACGCCGCTCGGCTCCTTCAGCTATGAAAAGCGCCGCAAATCCGGCGATATCCTGCCCTGCAAGGTGGAAGTCTTCCCGATGGAAGTTGTCCGGCAACGGCGCAGCTGGCCCGAGAAGCACTCTCGCGAAATTTGCTGGTGCTCGATCGACGAAGCACTGGAGCGAATTCCGGAGCACGGCCTTCGCAGGCTTGTTGCGAAATTCGGTGAGCAGGTTTCCATCACACCGCCCTGACGTGAAACATCATGATGGGTTTCGTGCGCCGAAGCGGCCGCGCGAAATATGAAATGCGATCCAGCCTCCCAAGACGACGGCGGCAAGCCCGAACCAGGTGATCGCATATTGCAGATGCTCGTTGCGGAAGGTGACGACGGTCTGGCCGCCTTTTGGCCAGCCCCCGGTGTTGGGCGTTGCATCGGCTTCAACGATCACCGGTGCGGCAAGCCGGACATCATCCGCCTTTGCCATCCCTTTCACGTCGCGGGCGTACCAAATGCGCCTGGCAAGATTTGGTGCCGGGGTAAACCAGCCCGGCGAATCGGGAATGCGCCATACGCCGAGAATATGCTGCTCTCCGGAACGCTGCCCAGCTGGGCGCATCTGCGGATCGCGCAAGCGTTCCGGTACAATGCCGCGATCCACCAGCAAGACGCGGCCATCGTCGAGCACAAACGGCGTCAGCACGTGATAGACAGCCAGGCCTTGCCCAGCTGCCGCGAACACATAGGCTTCTTTGGAATTATCGAACTGGCCTCGCATCTCCACGCGCCGGTACTGCGCGGCAGCCGCCGTCATCGCCAATGCCTGATCGATAGGGATGGGCGCCGCGTGCAAATTCCGGTTCACTTGCGCAATGAGAGCCAGCTTCCATTGCAACCGCTCCAGTTGCCAGAGGCCGAGCGCCAGACAACCGAGAAATAACGGCAGCATCAGTGCCGTAAATTTCCACAGCGGACGGAAACGGAGCATTTACTCCATCAAAAGCGTCGCGGGAGCAGCGTCCATCACGCCTGCTGAATGGCGCCGGCGCCCCAGACATAGATGCAGACGAAGAGGAACAGCCAGACCACATCGACAAAGTGCCAGTACCAGGCTGCGGCTTCAAAGCCGAAATGCCGCTCCGGTGTGAATTGTCCGGCAATGGCGCGGAACAGGCAGACAGCGAGGAAGATCGTGCCGATGATGACGTGGCAGCCATGAAAGCCCGTTGCCATGAAAAAGGTCGAGCCATAGATCGCATCGAAATTGCCGGCGCCAGCCGCCAAATTCTGGTGCGCCGGATCGGTGAAAGGCACCAGCGCCAGGTGATTGAAGCCGAATGTGAAGGGTGCGTGCGTATACTCATACGCCTGAACGAGCGTGAATGAGACGCCCAGGGCCACAGTGAGCAGCAATCCCTGAGTCGCGCCTTTGCGGTCGCCATGCAGGATCGCGTGGTGCGCCCACGTAACCGTTGTTCCGGAAGTCAGAAGGATAAGGGTGTTAAGCAGCGGAAAGTGCCATGGATCGAGTGTGACAATGCCGTTCGGCGGCCATTGGCCGATGGAGGCATCCGCGGGGAACAGCTTGAAATTAAAGTAGGCCCAGAACCAGGCGAGAAAGAACATCACTTCGGAGGCGATGAACAGCACCATGCCGAAGCGCAGGCCCAGCTTCACCACCGGCGTGTGATCGTGCTCCACCACCGATTCGTGGATCACGTCGCGCCACCAGCCAGCCATCGTGTAAAGCACCAGGACGAAGCCGACGACAAATACCCAGGGCTGCCCGTTCAGGCCGTGGAATGCGCCGTAATCCTTGTTTAGCCAGAATACGGCGCCGACCATCATGATGAAGGCGGCGATCGAACCTATGATGGGCCAGCCGCTGGGGTTCACCAGATGGTAGGGATGCTTCACCTCTGCGTGCGCCATATCAGCCTCTTCTGCCCCTCTAACCGAACCGGATTCCCAACCGGACGATCGTCATTACGAAAAACAAAATCACAATGCCGCCAAGCACAAGCCCAAGCGCAATGTTGCGCAGGCGCCGCGCATTGGCATTTCGATTCTCATCCCCATCCATCGCCTCACATCCAGGCGCCAATATGGAGTGGTGCGATACCAATCAGCCGCTCCGCGATCAGCGTGGCGAACAGCGCGAAGAGGTAAAGAATGGATATGCCGAACAACTTCCGTGCTGCGGGTTCGCGAATTTCATCTCGCTCGCGCAGCACCAAAATCGCATCGGCCACCAGCCACCCGCCGAAGGCAAGCGCGGCCGCCGCATAGAGCGGACCGCCAAGGCCAATCAGCGCCGGCGCAAGGCCGAGCGGAAGCAGCAGAAGCGAGTAGACAAAAATCTGACGGCGCGTGTGTGCCTTGCCGTTCACGACCGGCATCATCGGAATTCCAGCGCGAGCGTAGTCGTCGCTGCGGTAGAGCGCCAGTGCCCAGAAGTGCGGCGGGGTCCAGAAAAACGTAATTGCGACGAGAATTAGCGGCGCGGCGGAGAGACCGCCCGTAACTGCAGCCCAGCCGATCGCCGGAGGCAGCGCGCCAGCCAGCCCGCCGATCACAATGTTCTGCGGTGTCCGCCGTTTCAGCCAAAGCGTATAGATACCGACGTAAAAGAGAATCGTGAATGCCAGCAGGGCCGCTGCAAGCTCGTTGACGAACAGGTCCATCATCGCGACAGACGCCGCTGCAATCCACCAGCCGAAGCTGAGTGCTTCCTCGCGCGAGATACGTCCCAGGGGAATAGGACGGGTGGCTGTCCGCGTCATCAGGCCGTCGATGTCGGAATCGTATGCCATGTTGAGGGCGCCGGAGGCGCCAGCGCCCAGCGCGATGCAAAGCAGCGCGGCGAAGGCCACCATCGGATGCACATGCCCTGGCGCAACCACAATTCCTGCGAGTCCTGTGAACACCACAAGCGACATCACCCGCGGTTTCAACAGCGCGAAATAATCGCCCACGGTCGCGGCGCGTGTCTGTGCTCCGAAAGCGGCCGTGGTCATCTGCTAGTGCACCCCGCCCGGCGCAATGCGCGGCAGCTCGTTATAGGTGTGGAACGGCGGCGGCGAAGGCAAAGTCCACTCCAGGGTGGTGGCTCCCGCGCCCCACGGGTTGTCGCCGGCACGGCGTTTGCGAAGGAACGCATCCGCCATGCAGACAAGGAAAATCAGCATGCCGGCAAAAGAAATATAGGAGCCGATCGAAGCGACCAAATTCCAGCCGGCGAATGCATCCGGATAATCCGCATAGCGGCGCGGCATGCCCGCAAGCCCGAGGAAGTGCATCGGGAAGAACGTCAGGTTCACGCCAATGAACATCACCCAGAAATGCAGCTTCCCAAGCGTTTCGTTATAGGTATAGCCGGTGATCTTCGGGAACCAGAAGTACCATCCGGCGAAGATCGCAAACACTGCTCCGAGCGACAGCACGTAGTGGAAGTGCGCCACCACATAATAGGTATCTTGCAGCACCACATCGACGCCGGCATTCGCCAGCACCACGCCGGTCACGCCGCCAACCGTGAACAGAAACACAAAACCGATGGCCCAAAGCATCGGCGTTTTGAATTCCACGCTGCCGCCCCACATTGTCGCGATCCAGGAGAAGATCTTCACCCCGGTTGGCACCGCGATCACCATGGTGGCAAACACAAAATAGGCTTTTGTATCGACGCTGAGGCCCACCGTGTACATGTGGTGCGCCCACACCATGAAGCCGATGAAGCCGATTGCCACCATCGCGTAGGCCATGCCGAGATAGCCGAACACCGGCTTTTTGGAGAAGGTGGAGATCACGTGGCTGATCATGCCAAAGCCCGGCAGGATCAGGATGTAAACTTCCGGATGGCCGAAGAACCAGAAGAGATGCTGGTAAAGGATCGGATCGCCGCCACCGGCCGGATTGAAAAAGCTCGTGCCGAAGTGACGGTCCGCCAGCAGCATGGTGATGGCGCCGGCGAGCACAGGCAGTGAGAGCAGCAGCAGGAAGGCCGTCACCAGGATCGACCACACAAACAGCGGCATCTTGTGCAGCGTCATGCCGGGCGCGCGCATGTTGAAGATGGTGGTGATGAAGTTGATGGCGCCGAGAATTGAAGACGCGCCCGCGATATGAATCGCGAAGATCGCCAGGTCCATAGCCGGACCGGGAGAGCCGTAGGTGGACAAGGGCGCGTAAAGAGTCCAGCCGCCGCCCACGCCGATTCCGCCGGAGTCGCCTTCCACAAACATGGAGAGCACCAGCAGCGTAAAGGAGAACGGCAGCAGCCAGAACGAGATATTGTTCATGCGCGGAAACGCCATGTCGGGCGCGCCGATCATCAACGGCACCAGCCAGTTCCCGAAGCCGCCGATCATCGCCGGCATGACCATGAAGAAAATCATGATCAGTCCGTGGCCGGTGACCAGGACGTTAAAGGTATGAGGGTCTTTGAAATACTGCAGGCCCGGATGCATCAGTTCGAGGCGCATCATGATGGACAGAGAGGCACCAACAATGCCCGCACAAATCGCGAAGATGAGGTACATCGTGCCGATATCTTTGTGGTTCGTGGAGTACACGAACCGGCGCCAGCCATGCGGATGGTCGTCGTGGGCGGCGTGAGCGATGTCTGCCATGCGTGATCCTATCGCGTCAGCGCGGCGAGCCGCGTGTCATTGTTATAGATGGCGGCAAACTTCTTTTTGGCGCCGGTCAGCCAGCTGTCGTAATCGGACTGGCTGACCACTTTCACCTCAATTGGCATGAAAGCGTGCCGCGCCCCGCAAAGTTCCGAACACTCGCCGTAGAAAGTTCCCATTTCCGTTGCCTTGAACCAGGTTTCGTTCAGCCTTCCCGGCACCGCATCCATTTTCACGCCAAAGGCCGGAACAGTCCATGAGTGGATCACGTCAGCGCCCGTTGTCACCACCTTCACCACCTTGTTCACCGGCACGACGATGATGTTGTCGACGCCCAGCAATCGGGGCTCATGCCGCTTCAGCGCCGCTGCGTCTGACAAGCCCAGCGAGTCGAACTGAAACTTCTGCTGCGGATACTGGTAGCTCCAGAACCACTGCTTGCCGATGGCCTCGATCGTGACATCCGGCTTGGGGATTTCCGCTTCGTAATAGAGCAGTTTGAACGACGGGATCGCGATGATCACCAGGATGATCACCGGCACCACCGTCCAGACCACTTCCAGCAGTGTGTTGTGCTCGGTTTTGGACGGTTCCGGATTGGCGCGGCGGTTATAGCGGATCGCGATCCAGACGAGCAGCGCGAGCACGAAGAGAGAGATCGCCGTGATGAGCCAAACCAGCAGGCGGTGAAAATCTTCGATGTTCTCCATCACCGGGCTGGCGGCGGGCTGAAAATCGATTTGCCAGGGCTTTGGCTCACCACCTGCGGCCCACGCGCCTGTCGCGGTGAACGATACCGCAGCGCCGACTATCGCGGCCCAAACCTTCGCACCCAATTTCACCGGCATCGGCCGCCTCGCAAGTGATCGGCGGACGCCAGAATGCGCCCGCGGCCCGAGAGAATCCGCCGCGATTTAGGGCGTATGCGCTGTCCAAGTCATTGCGACCCTATGACGCGCGGAATTCAAGGATTCCGCGGCGGCGTGACCATACCTCTCGAAAGAGGCATTATGTCCGGCAGCACAGCAGGAGTTTGAGCGATGCCAAGCGATCTTTTCTTTGGCGACAGTGGCATGGAGCGCGGCCGTGTGCAGCGGCTAGTGGACGAATCGCTGAAGGATGCCGACGATGGCGAATTGTTCCTTGAATACCGCCAGAGCGAAACCTTCGCCTTCGACGACGGCCGGCTGAAGGCCGCTACGTTCGACACATCCCAAGGCTTTGGCCTGCGCGCGGTGGCTGGCGAAGCCACCGGCTATGCGCACGCCTCTGAATTATCCGAAGAGGCGATCCGTCGCGCCGCTGACACGGTGCGCGCCGTGACAAAAGGGCATTCCGGCACTGTGTCGCTCTCCCCTGCCCGCACCAATCGCAAGCTCTACGCCGACATCGATCCGCTTCATTCGGCAAATTTCGAAGCCAAGGTGAAGCTGCTGGGCGAAATGAACGAATACGCCCGCACCAAAGATTCGCGCGTGAAGCAGGTGTCGTGCTCGCTGTCCGGCGAATGGCAGAACGTGGAGATCCTGCGCAGCGGTGGCGAAGTGTATCGAGACATCCGCCCGCTGGTGCGGCTGAACGTATCTGTTGTTGTGGAGGAGAACGGCCGTCAGGAGGCGGGAAGCTTTGGCGGCGGCGGCCGAGAAGGATATGAGACATATCTCGATCCACAATACTGGCACGCGGCGGTGGACGAGGCACTGCGGCAGGCACTGGTGAACCTGACTTCGATTCCGGCACCGGCGGGTGAAATGCCCGTCGTGCTGGGCGCCGGCTGGCCGGGCATTTTGCTGCACGAAGCCATCGGCCACGGGCTGGAAGGGGATTTCAATCGCAAGAAGACGAGCGCCTTCGCCGGACTATTGGGCGAGCGCGTCGCGGCACCCGGCGTAACGGTTGTGGACGACGGCACCATCGCCAATCGCCGCGGTTCGCTCACCATCGATGATGAAGGCACACCAACCTCGCGCACGGTGCTGATCGAGGATGGGATATTGAAAGGCTACATGCAGGATCGGCAGAACGCGCGCCTGATGGGCATGACGCCGACCGGCAATGGGCGGCGGGAATCGTATTCCGCCTCGATCATGCCGCGCATGACGAACACCTACATGCTGGGCGGCAACACCGATCCGCAGGAGATTATCGCGAGCGTGGATCGTGGCGTGTACGCGGTGAATTTTGGCGGCGGCCAGGTGGACATCACCAACGGCAAGTTCGTGTTCTCCTGCACCGAGGCGTACCTCATTGAGAACGGGAAGCTCGGCCCCGCGATCAAAGGCGCGACCTTGATCGGCGATGGGCCGGTGGCGCTTAAGCACGTGAAGATGATCGGCAACGATATGAAGCTGGATACCGGCGTCGGCACCTGCGGGAAGAATGGGCAATCGGTGCCCGTGGGCGTCGG
>JAICVV010000031.1 GCA_025935155.1 Alphaproteobacteria bacterium | reverse complement strand
TTCTCACATTCTGATCGATCTCGCGCAACGCGAAACCATTAACCGCTCGACCCGCTTTGCGCAGATGCTCGTTGGTCAGCTTGGCCGCGCCACGGATATGATTGCCCGGGACCCGCACCGGTCGGCTGCCTTCGCCGTATTGAAAGCGCCGGACGTTCCCGCGGTGCTGATTGAGCTCGGTTATCTTTCAAACGTTCGTGATTGCGGCCGGATGGGCAGCAGTAGCTGGCGGGACTCGGTCGCAAAATCGATTGCCAATGCCGTTGATCGGCAGTTCGCGCCTGAGTTGGCCGGCATTCCGGCTATCAGATGATGTTTTAGCAAGTCGAACCAGGAAAACTGAACGCGCGCTTAACAGCAGCATTCACGTCTGCTTCATGCAACTGCTCGCAGAATACACGGAATGCGAGAAACCGGCGAATACAAGGGCGTGTCCTTTTCCATTCCGCACAACGACGACGGCGTGTGGCATTATCGCGTGCATCCGAAGCGGGATAAACTGCTGGCCATGCGGGGCCACCCGCAGCCCGCTCCGCCGCAGGGATTTGCCTCTCGCGACGCCGCGGTTCGCGCGGCGAGGAAAGCCATCGATTCGTGGCTTGCTCGGCCATCGGGCTGAGTCCCCAGGTGGGAGGCGTTGAAAGTTACTGGAACCCGCGGACTGCCTTGACGTTAGTGTCGCCGCGAGAGCGTCGGGCGAAGCCCCTCCACCGGTGCTCCCGCAAGGGCGGTTCAGCAGTTTCTCCAGACTCTTGCAACAGAGCCGCCCTTTCGTTCTCCCAAATGGCTGGTAATAAGTTCGGAATGGAATCGACCCGCTTAGGCGGGTATTGGCCGCGGGGCGTCCGCCTTGCTAGAGTCACAATCGGGCGGCATGACAACGGCTGGACAGCTTCGATGCTTCGGCGATTCTTCTATTATTCCGGTCTGACGCTCGGTGGGTTGGTTGTTGTCGCCATCCTTGCGCTCGGCGCTTACGTTTACTCCGTCAGCCGCGGTCTTCCGGACGTCGATCAGCTGAAGAACTACCAGCCGCCGGTTACAACCCGCGTGTATGCCAGCAACGGCGACCTGCTCGGCGAGTACGCGCGCCAGCGCCGATTTTTCGTGCCGATTGCCTTCGTTCCCAAGCTTGTGATTCACGCCTTCACCTCGGCGGAGGACAAGAACTTCTACTCGCATCCCGGCGTCGATCCATCAGGCATCATGCGCGCGGCGCTGAAAGACGTGGTCAATGTGCTCGAGCACAAGCGGCTGGAAGGGGCCTCCACGATCACGCAGCAGGTCGCCAAAAACCTGCTTCTGAACAACGAGGTGAAATTCTCGCGAAAAATTCGCGAAGCCATTCTGGCCGTCAAGCTCGATTCGACCTTCCCCAAGGACAAGATCCTTGAGCTGTACCTGAATGAAATTTTCCTCGGGGAAAATTCATACGGCGTGGCCGCGGCTGCATTGAACTACTTCAACAAATCCCTCGACCAACTTGACATTGCCCAAGCGGCCTTTCTTGCCGCGCTGCCCAAGGCACCAGCGAATTACGATCCGCGCTATAACAAGCAGGCGGCCCTGCAGCGGCGAAACTGGGTCATCAACCAGATGCGCGAGAACGGCTACATCACGCGCGATCAGGAGAAGGCCGCACTCGCGGAGCCTCTCGTAACCCAGATGCGGCCGCTCGGCATCCAGACCGAAGACGCGGATTATTTCGTCGAAGAGGTGCGGCGCCTTCTTTATGCAAAATATGGCGCGAAAGGTCTGTACGATGCCGGCCTGCAGGTACGCTCGACTCTGGATTCGCGGCTGCAGAATTTCGCGGTGAACGCGCTTCGCGCCGGATTGGTGCGCTACGATCGGCGCCACGGTTGGCGCGGTGCGATCAACAATATCAGTATCGATGGGGACTGGAAGGATGCGCTCCAGAATGCCGGCAATCATTCCGGTATTCCAACATGGCGGCTGGCGGTTGTTTTGGGTTACGGACGGGATCGCTCCGTTCGCATCGGTCTCGACGACGGTACTGAGGCCAACATTCCCTTCGAGCAACTTTCATGGGCGCGCCCCGAGCATAAGGCGAGCGCCTCGGTCGGTGCGGCTCCCACGCGCCCGCAAGACGTCGTAAAGCCCGGCGATGTTGTCTATGTCGAGCCGGTCGGCGACGCCGGCCATTATGGTCTGCGGCAGGTGCCGGAGGTCAATGGCGCCATTGTGGTGATGGACCCGCACACTGGCCGGGTCTACGCGCTGTCGGGCGGCTTCAGTTTTGCGTCGAGCCAATTCGATCGCGCCATGCAGGCCCAGCGCCAGCCCGGTTCTGCGTTCAAACCGTTCGTGTATGCGGCGGCGCTCGACAATGGCTACACACCGGAAAGCAAGGTGCTGGACGCACCGGTGGCTTTCCCGCAAGGGCCTGGCCTGCCGATGTGGACGCCCAAGAATTTCGAGAAGCACTTTCTTGGTCTTGCCACGCTGCGCCGTGGCATCGCACTGTCGCGCAACCTTATGACCATCCGCCTGGCGCACGATGTCGGCATGGACAAGGTGGTGCAGTATCCGCTCCGCATGGGCGTGTACGACAAGCTGCCCGCGTATCTTTCGAATTCCATCGGCGCCTATGAAACGACCTTGATCCGAATGACCGCCGGCTATGCGCAATTCGTGAATGGCGGCAAGAAGGTGACACCGAAGCTGATCGACCGCATACAGGATCGCAACGGCACCACCATTTATCGCGAGGACGCGCGAAACTGCGACGGTTGCAACACCTGGGACTGGCATAACCAGTCCGAACCGCTACTCGCAGACACGCGTCAGCAGACCCTCGATCCGCGTACGGCATTTCAGGTGGTTTCGCTGCTGGAGGGCGTGGTCCAGTACGGCACCGGCAGAACGGTCAGCCAGGTCGGCAAGCCGTTGGCTGGCAAAACGGGCACCTCCAACGACTCCAAGGACACTTGGTTTATCGGATTTTCGCCCGATCTTGTCTGCGGCGTCTTCGTTGGTTTCGACGATCCGCGCACCTTGGGCCGGGTAGAGCAGGGCGCCACAACGGCTGCTCCGATTTTCCGCGACTTCATGAAGGATGCGTTGGCGGAGCAACCCGCCACCCCCTTCCGCACGCCGCCGGGAATTATTCTGGTCTCCGTCGATCGTATAACGGGTGAGCCGGAATCGGCTGGTTCGGCTGGTGCCATTCAGGAGGCCTACAAGGCCGGCACCGAGCCGGGTTCGGCCAGCTATCTCGATCAGACGGCGGCGCAAACCGCCCAGAAGCCCGTCGCGACAACGCAAGGCCCAACTGTGGATGAAGGCACCGGCGGTCTTTACTAAACAGCCCACGGGAAAGTGAGCCGCCGTCTCAGCCTCCTTCCTTGCGGATTCAAGGGCGTCGCCTATCCTGATGCGGTCTGTGCAAGAGGGCAGGGGATGACTCGGAAGGCAATCTGGTGTGGAGCGGCGGCGTGCGCTGGCTGTTTGATGTTACTCGGGCCAGCGCTGGCTGATACCGGCCCTAAGGTCGATACAACAAAGCCGACCCCGGTGGTTTATCCAACGACGGCCCAGCAGGCGGGCGAAGAAGGAACAGTGGTGCTCGGCGTTTATGTGGACGATTCCGGCAAGGCGGTGAAAGTCGACGTAGCGAAATCGAGCGGTTATGGCGATCTCGACAATGCCGCTGTAGAAACTGCTTTCAATTGGCATTACGTACCGGCGATCCGCGGCGGAGAAACAGCTTCGGACTGGGCACGGGTGCAGGTCGTGTACAAGCTTCCCGAGGCTCCTCAGCAGGCATCCGAGGATCATCAGACATGCGCCCAGAAATCGAACGGACCGTGGAAGACATCCAGCAGGCGGTCGCCCTGCTGAGGAGGCATCTTTGACTGGGACAACGCGCTCCGCCGTCTCGATGAGCTGAACGCCCGCGCTGAAGACCCTTCCATCTGGAACGATTCGCAGTCTGCGCAGAAACTGATGCGCGAACGGCAGCGGCTGGACGAATCCGTTTCTGCGGTCAGAAAGCTCGATTCCGAACTGGCGGATGCTCTCGGCTTGCTGGATATGGCAGAAGCCGAAGGCGAAGGAGCTCTCGTTTACGAAGCAGAAAAGAACATCGAAGCGCTTCAGGCGCGCGCCGAACAGTTGCGGCTGGAATCGATGCTGTCCGGGGAGGCAGACGGCAACGACAGTTACCTTGAAGTTCATGCCGGCGCCGGTGGCACTGAAAGCCAGGATTGGGCCGAAATGCTGTTTCGCATGTACACGCGCTGGGCGGAGCGGCACGGTTACAAGCTGCAATTGATCGAGGAAAGCGAAGGCGAGGGCGCCGGAATCAAATCGGCCACCCTGCTGGTCAAAGGACCGAATGCGTATGGCTGGCTCAAGACGGAAGCGGGAGTTCACCGCCTCGTTCGAATCTCCCCATTCGATGCCAATGCGCGGCGCCACACAAGCTTCTCGTCCGTAACGGTCTATCCGGTCATCGATCAATCCATCGACATTGAAATTCCGGAAAAGGAGGTGCGCATCGACGTGTACCGCTCATCCGGCGCTGGCGGTCAGCACGTCAACAAGACGGAAAGCGCGGTGCGAATTACGCACCTGCCGTCCGGAATTGTGGTCGCCTGCCAGACAGAGCGCTCGCAGCACCAGAACCGCGCTGTATGCTGGGACATGCTGCGCTCCAAGCTCTACGAAATCGAGCTGGAGAAGAAGCAGGCCGAAACTGGAGCCTTCATCGGTGAGAAAAGCGACATCGGCTGGGGCCATCAGATTCGCTCATATGTGCTGCAGCCCTATCAGCTGGTGAAGGACTTGCGCACCGGCGTGGAAAGTCGCGATCCGGAAGATGTTCTCGATGGCAACCTCGATCCGTTCATGGGCGCGGCGCTGGCGCAGGCTATCGGCGGCAAACCGAAAAACGCGGTTACAGACATCGATTAGTTGGGAATCGCTCTTAGGCCTTACAGCGAAGAAATCGCCGCGCTCAGGCGTTCGAGGCCGGTTTGCAGGCGTTCGGCGTCTTGGGCGAAGCAGATGCGGACGTAAGAGTCGGTGAGTGCATCGTGCGGCGGCGCGAAGGCGGAGCCTGGTGCCACACCCACCCGCGCATTGCGCACCAGATTGCAGGCGAAATTGAAGCTGTCGCGCATCCCGTCAACGTGCAGGAATCCATAGAACGCGCCATGCGGCGGAATCCAGCGGATGCGGTTCTGCGATTCTACAAAGCGCCGCGTCATCTCGTAACCTGCGCGGCAGCGCTCCAGGAGGAAGGCACGAAATTCATCACCTCGCGCCGACAACGCCGCCACCGCGCCCCATTGCGCGAAGGTGGTGGCGCCGGTGTTGTTCGCCATCGCCAGCACATTCATCTGATCCGACAAACATGCAGGGTGGGTTAGCCAGCCGATACGCCAGCCTGTCATCGCCCACGGTTTGGAGAAGCTGTTGATGACGAACACCGCGTCGTCCGGTTCGGCCACCTGCAGCAACGACGGCGCATGTGGCGTGCCGTCATACACCAACGTCCCGTATACTTCGTCGCTGATGATGGCGATACCGCGCGCGCGGCAGAACTCCAGTATCGTGCGTTGCTCGTCGGGCGACATCATCCAGCCAGTGGGATTGCCAGGCGAGGCGATGAAGATCGCCCTGGTGCGCGCGTCGCAGGTCGCGAACAGTTTTTCGAGATCCAGTGTCCAGCGGGCGCCGGTCCACTCTTCTGCGAGCCGGCAGAATTTCACCTCAGCGCCGGTGATTTCCGCGGCCTGGAAGATGTTCGGCCACACCGGCGACACGCACACCACGTTGTCGCCGGTTTCGATCACCGTCTGCAACGCCAGCACCACCGACAGCATGGCAGAGCCCGGCACGGTGATCCGCTCCAGCGCGATGTCGGTGTTCAAAGTGCGGCGGTGAAAATCGCGGATCGCTTGCCGCAAGGGCGCGATCCCGCGGGCATGTGTATAAAAGGTGTAGCCCTCGTCCAGCGCCTTCTTGGCCGCATCGCAGATGAAGTCTGGCGTCTTCAGGTCCGTCTCGCCAAACCACAGGGGCAGCAGGTCTGGCTCGCCCAGGGCAAGATAGGCGACCCGGCCGATATCGTTGGGCTGAATGGCGGCAATGCTGGGTCTAACCGGCAACAATTTCGGGGAAATCTGGTCCATACACCGGATTTCAGCCGCCGCCTTGCGTCCGTCAAGCGGCGTCCCTATAACCCCCGCCATTCCGCACGCGCAGGTGGGCTTGAAGGAGCGAGTTGCTCCGGCCCGTCCGGTCCCTCTGAGGGCATTGCCGGCGCGTCAGGCTAACCGGAGAAGGAGACGTTTTTCGTATGGCATTGCCAGAATTTTCCATGCGCCAGCTGTTGGAGTCGGGCGCGCATTTCGGCCACCGCACCCAGCGCTGGAATCCCAAGATGGCTCCGTACATTTACGGCAGCCGTAATGACATCCACATCATCGATCTGACACAGACGGTTCCGCTGCTGCACCAGGCGCTGGTCGCGCTTCGCGATGCGGCGGCCGGCGGCGGCCGAATCCTGTTCGTTGGCACCAAGCGGCAGGCCTCCGAGCCGGTCGCAGCGGCGGCGAAGCGCTGCGCTCAATATTACGTGAACCACCGCTGGCTCGGCGGCACGCTCACCAACTGGCAGACGATCTCGAATTCGATCAAGCGCATGCGCGGCATCGAAGAGACGCTGAACTCGGCGCAGACCTCCGGCCTTAAGAAAAAAGAGCTGCTGGGCCTGTTGCGCGAGCGCGACAAGCTGGAGCGGTCGCTCGGCGGCATCAAGGAGATGGGCGGCCTGCCGAATCTGTTGTTCGTGATCGACACCAACAAGGAGCAGATCGCGGTTGCCGAAGCGCGGAAGCTTGGTATTCCCGTCATGGCGATCCTCGATTCGAATTCCGATCCGGACGGCATCACCTATCCGATTCCCGGCAATGACGATGCGGCGCGCGCGCTTGCCATGTATTGCGACCTTGCAGCGCGCGCGGTGATCGATGGTTTGTCTGAGGGCCAGATCGCGTCGGGTGAGGATGTGGGCGAGGCTGAGGTGCTGCCGGACCTGACGCCTGCCGCGGCGCCCGAAGCGGCTGCAGCAACAGCATAAGGAATACATAATATGACGGCTGTCACCGCGAACATGGTGAAGGACCTGCGCGACAAAACAGGCGCGGGCATGATGGACTGCAAGGCGGCGCTGTCGGAAACGAATGGCGATGTCGAGGCAGCTGTCGATTGGTTGCGCAAGAAGGGCATTTCCAAGGCCGCCAAGAAATCCGGACGCGTTGCGGCGGAGGGGCTCATCGGCGTCGCTGCGCGGGCCGATGCCGGCGCCCTGGTGGAAGTGAATTCCGAAACCGACTTCGTCGCCCGCAACGACGAGTTCAAGGAATTCGTCAAGGAAGCGAGCCGGCTAGGCCTGGAAGCAGAAGGCGATGTCGAAAAGCTGCTCGCGGGGACGACCAAAAGCGGTGCTTCTGTCGACGCCGTGTTGAAGGAACTGATCGCGAAAATCGGCGAGAACATGAGTGTGCGCCGCGCCACCGCGCTGGCAGTGTCGCCGGGTGTGGTCGCGACCTATGTGCACAACGCCGC
This sequence comes from Alphaproteobacteria bacterium, assembly GCA_025935155.1. Classification (GTDB taxonomy): domain Bacteria; phylum Pseudomonadota; class Alphaproteobacteria; order Micropepsales; family Micropepsaceae; genus Rhizomicrobium. The sequence continues at coordinate 4,450 of JAICVV010000031.1, read as the reverse complement.
CGGGCCGGAGCTTGGCAAGATCGGTGTGCTGGTGGGCCTCAAGTCCACTGGCGATCAGGCGAAACTTTCGCAACTCGGCCGCCAGATCGCGATGCATGTGGCTGCCGCTTCGCCACTGGCGCTGACGCCGGAGCATCTGGCGCAGGACGTGGTGGAGCGCGAACGCGAGGTTCAGCGCGACCTCGCCCGTCAGTCAGGCAAGCCCGAAGCAGTCATCGAGAAGATGATGGAAGGCCGCATGCGCAAATTCTACGAGGACACTGTGCTGCTGGCGCAGAAGTATCTTGGCCCAGGCGCGGAGGGCGATGTCACGGTTGCCAAGCTGGTGGAGAACGAGGCGAAGCAGCTCGGCACGCCCATCGAGGTCGTTGGCTTCGTCCGCTATGCTGTCGGCGAGGGCATCGACAAGGGCCCCACCGGCGACTTCGCGGATGAAGTGAAGCAGATGGCAGGGCAATAGGCGCGGACGCCATGGCGGATGAGGGGCCGAGGTTCACCCGCGTACTGTTGAAGCTTTCCGGCGAAGCCCTGATGGGCTCGCAAAGCTACGGCATCGACATCGAAACCGTGGACCGGATGGCGGCCGATGTGGCGGATGCTGTCCGCGGCGGCACGCAGATGTGCCTCGTCATCGGCGGCGGCAACATCTTCCGCGGACTGGCCGGCGCAGCCAAGGGCATCGAGCGCGCCACTGCGGACTATATGGGCATGCTTGCCACCGTCATGAACGCGCTGGCGATGCAGGCGGTGCTGGAGCGGATGGACATTCCGACCCGCGTGCAATCCGCTATCCCGATGGAATCGGTATGTGAGCCTTACATCCGCCGTCGCGCTATCCGCCACATGGAGAAGGGCCGGGTGGTGATTTTCGCCGCCGGAACCGGCAATCCCTTCTTCACCACGGACACCGCCGCCGCGTTGCGGGCCGTAGAGATGAACTGCCAGGCCATGTTGAAGGGCACCCAGGTGGATGGCGTCTACAGCGCCGATCCCAAGACGATGCCATCGGCCGAGCGTTTCGAGAGCCTGACGTACCACGAGGTGCTGGCCCGCGACCTGAAGGTGATGGATGCCTCTGCCGTCAGCCTTGCGCGCGAAAATCATATTCCCATCATCGTGTTCTCGATTCATGATCGGGGTTCGTTGCCGGCGGTGCTGGGCGGCAAGGGCCGCAGCACTACCATACAGTAGCCGCGATCTTCGGGAGGAGCCGTTATGGACACCTACAACAAGGACGACCTGAACCGGCGGATGAACGGCGCTGTCACATCGCTAAAGGCGGAACTGGCCGGCCTTCGGACCGGCCGCGCCAGCCCCCATCTGCTCGATCCCATCAAGGTCGAAGCCTATGGCGGGCAGATGCCCATCAGCCAGGTGGGCACAGTCAGTACGCCAGAGCCGCGTCTTCTCACGGTTCAGGTGTGGGACAAGAGCCTGGTGAAGGCAGCGGACAAGGCGATACGCGATGCCGGTATTGGGCTTAATCCGCAGGTCGATGGGCAGCTGCTGCGCATTCCCATCCCCGAGCTGAATGAGGAGCGGCGCAAGGAATTGGTAAAGCTGGCGCATAAATATGCGGAGCAGGGCAAGGTGGCAGTGCGCAACGTCCGGCGCGACGGCATGGAAGCCCTGAAAAAAGCTGAAAAGGACCATAAGATCGGCGAAGACGAGCACCGCAAGCACGGCGATGAGCTGCAGAAGCTGACGGATTCGCACATTCACGATATCGATCAGGCGCTCCAGCAAAAGGAGCAGGAGATCATGCAGGTTTGAGTGCGGCCAGCGAAAGTTGAGTGAGATGCCGAGAAGCGATGCTTCGAATGCCGGCCTGCCGCGCCATGTTGCGATCATCATGGATGGAAATGGCCGCTGGGCGCGCCAGCGGGGCCTGCCGCGATCCGCCGGCCATGTCGCCGGAGTGGAGTCGGTTCGCGCGGTGGTGCGGACCGCGGTCGATATTGGGCTCGCAAATCTCACGCTTTACGCGTTCTCGACCGAGAACTGGAAGCGGCCGCTGATCGAGGTCAACCATCTGATGACCCTGTTTCGCGGCTATTTCCGGAAGGATGTGCGTCAGCTGCGGGACATGAATGTCCGCATGCGGATTATTGGCAATCGCAGCCGCGCTGCCGAGGACATTTTGTCCATGATCGAGGAAGGCGAAAAGCTCACCGAAGGCAATACCGGCCTCAATCTCGCGTTCGCGTTCGATTACGGCGCGCAGGAGGAGATTGTGGCAGCAGCGCGGAATTTTGCCTGCGCCGTTAAGGAAGGAACGGTCGATCCGGAGTCCATCACCGTGGAATCGTTTTCGAAGCAGCTGCAGACCGGCGGGATGCCGGACCCGGACTTCGTCATACGCACGAGCGGGGAGCGCCGGCTGAGCAATTTCCTGCTGTTCCAGTCTGCATATTCCGAGTTCCTGTTCCTCGACACCATGTGGCCGGATTTTCGGCGCGCCGAATTCCTCGCCGCTCTTGAACATTTCGTCGCGCGCGACCGGCGGTTCGGCACCGTGGCGCCGGAGGCCGTAGCGTGAGCGGCGCGTCTCACACTGAAGCGAAGCCCGCGCCGGCGAACGATTTCCGCCGCCGCTTCCATTTCAATATCGACTGGATACTGCGCCCACTGTTCGGCTTCGCGCTGGCGGGGCTCGCGGTATGGGCGACAATGCAGGGTGGCGTGGTCTTCGTCGTGTTTCTGTCATTGGGCTGCGGTGCGGCGATCGGAGAATGGCACCGCCTCTTCGCCAGAAACGACCACGTGATCCCTACGGCCATCACCGCCGGCGCCATGGTGGCTGCGCTGCTGTGGCAGCTTTTCGCTGTCTCGCCGGAACTGCGATTTGTGCCCATCGTCATTCTGAGCGCGGCTGCCGCAGCCAATCTCGTTATTGGCATCGTGCGGCGCGAGTTGCCGGTCGCGCATGCCATTGGACCTCTCTATATCGCGCTTCCCGCCCTATCGTTGCTCATGGTGCGCCAATCGTCCGCGCATCCGGTCTGGTTGGTGGTGCTGACATTTCTTGCGGTATGGGCAACGGATACCGGAGCGCTGTTCAGTGGCAAGCTGATCGGCGGTGCGAGACTGGCGCCGCAGCTTTCGCCCAACAAAACATGGGCTGGTTCAGCCGGCGGACTTGTGTGCGCCGCGATTTTTTGCGGCGCGCTTGCCTTGTTCCTGCATACAAGCGTCGTCGCGGCAGCGATGTTTGCGATTGTGCTGTCCGTGGCGGGCCAGCTGGGCGATCTCTTCGAGTCGCTCGTGAAGCGGCAGGTGGGATGCAAGGATAGCGGCCATCTTATTCCCGGCCACGGCGGCGTGCTTGACCGTATCGACTCCATACTGTTTGCCGCGCCGGTGGCGGCGCTCATGATATTTGTTTTGCAGTTCGATCCATTGGCGGGGTTGCAGCCATGACGCCGCACGATCTGAAGGATGTGTTGTGGCGGCGCATATCGGTTCTGGGCAGCACCGGCTCGGTAGGCACCAGCACGCTTAGCGTCATCGCGCATGCGCGCGAGCATTTCGGTCCGGACGTTTTTCCAATAGAGGCGCTGACGGCGCAAAGCAACGTTGGGATGCTGGCTGAACAGGCGCGGACGTACCGCCCGGCGCGTGTGGCCATCGGCGACGAATCCCGGCGCGGCGAATTGTGCGAGATGCTTGCGGACACAGAGATCGAGGTCGCCGCGGGAGCACGCGGTGTTATCGAGGCGGCAGCCGCCGATGCCGATGTCACCATGGTGGCGATCGTTGGCGCGGCAGGTCTCGCGCCGGCACTGGCGGCCGTGAAGCGCGGCGGCTTTATCGCGCTCGCCAACAAGGAATGTGTCGTTGCAGCGGGAAAGGTCTTCCGCGATGCCATGCAACGCTCGCGTGCCACCATCATTCCTGTCGACTCCGAACACAATGCCGCGTTCCAGGTTCTGGATTTTGCGCAAGGCCATGCGGTCGAGCGCGTGACGCTCACCGCGTCAGGCGGCCCGGTCCGCACCTGGCCCGCGGAACGCATGGCGCGCGCCACGCCGGAGCAGGCGGTGGCCCATCCCAACTGGTCGATGGGCGCAAAAATTTCCGTCGACAGCGCCACCCTCATGAACAAGGGCCTGGAGCTGATCGAGGCTCATCATCTTTTCGGGCTGCCGCCGGAGCGCCTGGATGTCATTGTGCATCCGCAATCCATCGTGCACTGCCTTGTCTATTACGCCGACGGATCGACGCTTGCGCATATGTCGGCGCCGGACATGCGCACACCCATCGCCGTGGCGCTTGGCTGGCCCCGCCGCATCGCCTCACCCGCGCAACGGCTCGATCTCGCCGCGCTTGGCGGCCTGACTTTCGAATCGGCCGACCGCCGGAAATTCCGCTGTCTCGCGCTCGCGGAAAATTGCCTGCGCGCCGGCGGCTCAGCCCCGACGGTGCTCAACGCGGCAAATGAAATTGCGGT
>JAICVV010000212.1 GCA_025935155.1 Alphaproteobacteria bacterium | reverse complement strand
AATTCCCGTGGCGCTGAGGCAGGTTTTCAGATCCTTGCGAGCTGCCACGCGCAAACGCTTGTCGTTCAAATACGCGCCGTGTCCGCGTTCGGCGGTGAACAGATCGTCCGCAATTGGATTGTAGATGACGCCCGAAACGAGCTGGCCTTCGCGCTCCAGTGCGATTGAGATCGCGAAGTGCGGAATACCATGCAGGAAGTTGGTCGTTCCGTCGAGCGGATCGACGATAAAGCGATGCGATTTATCGGGCCCGTCAACCAGGCCCGATTCTTCAGTGAGAATGGGATAGCCGGGGCGGGCCTTCTGTAATTCTTCTATGAGAATGCGCTCGGTACGTTGGTCCGCAACACTAACGAAATCCGCCGGCCCCTTCAGCGAAATCTGCAGATTTTCCACTTCGCCGAAATCGCGAATGAGCTTGCGCCCGGCCTTTCGTGCGGCGGCAGTCATTACATTCAACGCGGGAGACAGGTATGGCATTACGCGCCCAGGTTCCTCCCCCGCGGAGTGGGGGAGGGGGACCATGCGAAGCATGGTGGAGCGGGCGGGAGCTTCCGCCCCCCTCCCGGCCTACGGCCGTACTCCCCCCGCTGTGCGGGGGGAGAGCCAGAAAGGAGCAGCGCCACCGGCGCGATCACTCCGCTCTCCGCACGTAACTACCGTCTTCGGTGGACACCACGATCTTCGTACCGGCATTGATGAATGGAGGCACCTGAATTTTCATGCCATTCTCCAGCCTGGCGCCCTTGTACGACGGCGCCGCCGTACCGCCCCTCAGCACCGGATCGGCCTCCCTCACCTCCAGAGTCACGTGCTGCGGCAGCTTTATGCCGATGGGCTTGCCTTCATAAGTCTGCACGAGAACCTTCATGCCATCCTGCAGAAACTGAACCTGATCGCCAACGAAATCGGCGCCGATTTCAATCTGGTCGTAGGTATCGATGTCCATGAAGGTGAGTGTGTCGCCGCTGGCGTAGAGAAACTGAAAATCCTTCTTTTCGAGATAAACTTCCTCCACGCCCTGATCGGCACGAAAACGCTCGTTCAGCTTGGTGCCGGTGACGACGTTCTTCAGTTCCACCTGATTGTAGGCGCCCCCTTTGCCGGGCTTCACGGCCTGTGTCTTCACCGCGAGCCACAAGCCGCCATCGTGCTGAATCAGCGCCCCGGGGCGGATCTCGTTTCCGGCAATTTTTGGCATGTCTGTCCGGCCTGCTGCTGCGCCGCAGAGGCTCTGCGCGCGAAATGAAAGGGCGCGCGTTCTACCAATCCCCGCCCGGATTGTCATCCGGGCAGGGATACGGGAATACTTCTACGCGGTGGCGACTCGCCGTCCTGGAGCGAGGCCGAAGCCGGCGGCCAGAATTACGATGGCAAGCACCACATGCAGCCAGTGATCCATCGTGTTCATCGCGATACCGAACATCATGCCGTCGCCGCCCTTCATCATCACAAAGCCCAGAATGGCGACGATAGCGTAAACGACGCCCAGAATCTTTAGAGCAAGTCCCGGTGTCAGCGCCGTGTACACGCCCAACAGCAGGAAGATGCCGCTGATGATATGAACCAGATTATGCAAGTTATTGGTGAGGAAGATACCGACCGGTCCAACGATCGGATTGGGCACATAGCCCAACACGCCCACGATCAGTAGCACGACGCCGAGCACAAAAGCTGCCGTTCTGGCATTCAGGTCCATGGGAATTCCCCTTCCGCAGGATTGATTCGCCAGTGTGATCCTGATTTGGCGGCGGCGACAAGGGGCGACCTGAGGATTGCTACCTCTGGTGCAGCAAGATCGAGAAGGCCTTTACGGCGGCAGCGGGATCCTGTGAATGATTCCAAACTCCTGCCGAGACGGCCAGAAAATCCGCTCCGGCTTCAATCAGCGGCGCCGCGTTTTGCGGAGTAATTCCCCCGATCGCGACACTGGGCACAACCATCAAGTCACTCCACCAGCGCAGGATTTCCGGATCTGCAACGGCTTGGGGCTGCTTCGTTCGAGTGGTGAAAAAAGCGCCGAACGCGACATAGTCCGCGCCTGCCTCCGCGGCTTCCATCGCGAGGTGGCGGGAGTTGTGGCAGGTGACACCCACGATCTTTTCCGGCCCTACAGCCGCACGCGCCTGTGCATAAGTTGCGTCCTCCTGCCCGATATGGACACCGTCAGCGTCCAGCTCCGCCGCCAGATCTGGCCGATCGTTGATGAGAAAGGCGACACCGCGCTCCTGCGCGATCGGCATCAGCGCCCCGGCAGTCCGCCGCACTTCGTCATCGCTGACATCCTTCAGCCGCAGCTGAAGGCTAGCCACGTCGCCCGCATCCAGCGCGCGCGTCAGCGTCGTCGCAAACGCCGGCAACTCAATCTTCGGCGGGGTGATGAGATACAGACGGCAGTTGCTCACCATATCCTCGCTTGACATGGCAGGATCGGACCGCGCCGGCGAAGCACGCGCGAACATGTTCGCGAAGGGAACCTGTCCGGGGAAGGATCATGCGTGATCGCCGCCCGGCACGCTTTCGCGCGCCGGCCTCTCCTTTGCAAGGAGAGATAGATCACGCCGCGTTTCGCTCCGACTCGGGATTCCATTCGCCAGTCGCGGCGAGGCCATTCATCGCGGCGCGATGCGCGAAGGCGCGCTGCGCGGCGGGAACATTGTCCGCGTTGCCGCTCCAGGCCTTCTGCGGCGCCGCCTGCAGCGCGCGGCCATAAGAGAAGGTGAGCGCCCACGGCAGATTAGGGTGCGCCGCATTCATTGCGTTGAGATGCGCGGTAGCTTCCTCGTCGGACTGGCCGCCGGAAAGGAAGGCAATACCGGGCACGGCGGCCGGCACGCAGTGCTTCAATACCTTCACGGTGCGCTCGGCCACTTCCTCCACGCCCGCACGTTTCTCTGCCTTCATTCCGGAAATCACCATGTTCGGTTTGAGGATCATGCCTTCCGGCGCAACGTTTGCATAATAGAGCTGCGCGAAGGTTTCCTTCAGCACCCATTCCGTGGCCGCTTCGCACGCAGCGATATCGTTGTCGAAATCCATCAGCACTTCGGGCTCGACGATCGGCACGATGTTTTCTTCCTGGCAGAGCGCCGCGTAACGCGCGAGCGCCTGCCCATTCGCATTGATGCAATTGTAGGAGGGCCTGCCGTGGGTGGGGATGTACGTAGCGCGCCATTTGGCAAAGCGGGCTCCCAGGCCGCGATATTCCACCAGCCGCTCGCGCAAGCCGTCGAGGCCTTCGGTAATGGTTTCGTCTTTGCTGAAGGGGAGCGGCTTGGTGCCCTTGTCTACCTTGATCCCCGGAATCGCACCTGCCTGCTCGATGACCTTCACGAGAGATGTGCCGTCCTTCGCCTTTTGGCGAATGGTTTCGTCGTACAGAATGACACCGGAAATGTGCTTCATGCCGTTGGCGGCACGGAACAGCAGTTCGCGATAATCGCGGCGATTGTCTTCCGTCGATTCCACGCCAATCTTGTCGAACCGTTTTTTGATGGTGCCCGAGCTTTCGTCGGCGGCAAGAATGCCTCTGCCCTTTTGCACCATGGCGCGGGCTGTGCGGTTCAGTTCGTCCAGATTCATCGCCATCCGTTTAGTTCCCTCGTTCTAGCGCAGCCACGCCCGGCAGCTCCTTGCCTTCCAGCCATTCGAGGAAGGCTCCACCCGCCGTAGACACATAGGTGAAATCGCCGGTCACGCCTGCCTTGTTCAGCGCGGCCACGGTATCGCCGCCACCGGCGACGGAGATGAGACGTCCTTCTTTCGTGCGCTGCGCCACCGCTCTTGCAGCCGCAACGGTACCTTGATCGAAAGGCGGCGTTTCGAAGGCGCCGAGTGGACCGTTCCACACCACCGTCGCCGTCGTCACCAGCCGGTTGGTGAATTCCTGCACAGATGCAGGACCGATATCGAGAATCATCTCGTCATCTTTCACACCGAATATGTCCGTGACACGATGCGGCGCATTTTCCTTCAGCTCCTTTGCAACGACGACATCGCTCGGGAGAATGATCACCGTGCCTGCATCGGTCGCGGCGCTCACGATGGTGCGGGCGGTATCGAACTCATCATCTTCGCAGAGCGACTTGCCGACGTTGCGGCCTTCGGCTGCGAGGAACGTGTTCGCCATCGCGCCGCCGATCGCCAGCACATCGACCTTCGAGATCAGGTTGTTCAGCAGCTCGATTTTGGTCGATACCTTGGCGCCCCCAACCACCGCCATAACCGGATGAACGGGGTCGCCCAACGCCTTGTGCAGATGCTCCAGTTCCGCCTGCATCGAACGGCCGGCGGCAGAGGGCAACAGATGTGCCAATCCTTCTGTCGAGGCGTGCGCGCGGTGCGCCGCGGAAAACGCATCGTTCACATAGATGTCGCCCAGGCTTGCGAGCTGTTTGGCGAATTCCGGATCGTTTGCTTCTTCGCCGGGATGAAACCGCGTGTTCTCGAGCAGCAGAATATCGCCGTCCTTCAGTTTT
>JAICVV010000103.1 GCA_025935155.1 Alphaproteobacteria bacterium | reverse complement strand
GCCGCCGGGATCGCCCATGAGCCGCAACCTGCTGGACGCAGAATCCAGTCCGTATCTCCTCCTGCACAAGGACAATCCGGTGCATTGGCGCCCCTGGAACGAAGAGGCGCTGAACGAGGCGCGCGAAACCAACAAACCCATTCTCCTCTCCATCGGCTACACGGCGTGCCACTGGTGCCATGTCATGAACGAGGAAAGCTTCTCGGACGCTGAGACGGCGGCGGTGATGAACGACCAGTTCGTAAACATCAAAGTGGATCGCGAGGAACGGCCCGATCTCGATCAAATCTACCAAACAGCCGCGCAGGCGCTGGGCACCAATGGCGGCTGGCCGCTCACGGTTTTTCTTACCCCTCAAGGCGAGCCGTTTTTCGCCGGCACATATTTCCCCAAACACGAGCGCTACGGCCAGCCTGCATTCAAACGCGTGCTGAACGAAGTGGCCGCGGTCTACCGTGACCAGCCCGAACCGATCGCAAACTCTGCCGTGCGCGTGAATGAGGCGTTTGCCACATTATGGGGCCGCGACCTGCGCGGCCCGGTGGATGCATGGATCATGGATCGTACGGCCGTGAACATCGGCCGCCGTTTCGACGTGTTTTTCGGTGGACTCATTGGCGCGCCGAAATTCCCGTCCTTCGGATTGGTGGAGCAGTTGTGGCGCGCCTACCTGCGCAACGGCATCGAGCAATTCAATCAGCTGACACAGGGCACGCTGACGAACATGTGTGCCGGCGGAATCTACGATCACGTCGGAGGCGGGCTGCACCGCTACTCGACAGACGAGCGTTGGCTGGTGCCGCATTTCGAGAAGATGCTGTACGATAACGCGCAGTTTATCGAATTGCTGACGCTGGTCTGGCAGCACAACCGGCTGCAGGTTTATCGCGACCGCATCGAGGAAACTATTGCCTGGTTGTTCCGCGAGATGATGGTGGAGCAGGGCTTCGCTTCCTCGCTCGATGCAGACTCGGAAGGCAGCGAAGGCAAATACTATGTGTGGAGCGAAGCGGAGATCGACGCCGCGCTCACGGGCACTTACGCGCCGAAATTCAAGACGGTTTACAACGTGACGCGCGAAGGCAATTGGGAGGGTCACAACATCCTGAATCGGCTGGGCTCCCGTTCTGCCTATCCGCAATCCGAAGCCGACGAAGCCTTGATGAAACGCCAGCGCGAGCTGCTGCTCGCTGCGCGGCAGAAGCGCGTGCCGCCGATGCGCGACGACAAGGTGCTGGCGGACTGGAATGGCATGACGATCGCAGCGCTCGCCAATGCCGGCGCCGTTTTCCGCAACACGGAATGGACGGCGGCGGCGATCCGCGCCTTCGATTTCGTGCAGCGCGCGCTGGGCGATGGGGATCGGCTCTATCATTCCTGGCGCAACGGCAAGCGGCAGCACATGGGCTTCGCCGACGATTACGCGCAGATGTCGCGCGCCGCTTTCATTTTATGGGAAACAACTGGTGACGCGCGTTACCTCGATCGCGCTCGCGCCTGGATCCATGTGCTAAACGATCATTTCTGGGACATGCAGAACGGCGGCTATTTCTATACCTCCGACGATTCCGATCCGCTGATTGTCCGCTCACGGATGATCTACGATCAGGCGACACCCTCTGCCAATGGCGTGATGGTGTCGGTGCTGGCGCACATGCATCTGGCAACCTGGCAGAACGCCTATCGCGACCGCAGTAACGCGCTGATCGAGGCTTTTTCCGGCGAACCGGCGCGCAACCCCGCTTCGCTTCCTGCCTATCTCGCAGGGCTGGAAACTGTCCTCACGGGAATGCAAATCGTGATCGTGGGGCCGCTTGCCAACCCAAGAACGCATGAACTCATTGCGGCGGTGATGGGCCGCAGCCTGCCGAACCGCACGTTGGTCATCGCCGACCCAAAACAGGATTTCGACGAGAACCATCCGGCGCATGGCAAGAAGATGGAGAATGGCCAGCCCACCGCTTACGTTTGCGTGCGGGAAACCTGCTCGGCGCCGATCACCAATCCGGTGACGTTGAGCCAGGCCCTGCAGCTGCCGCCGCAGCGCGCGGCGGGGCAGGCCCTGCAATAAGGCGGAGGGATTTCGATGGCGGGAACGGACATCACCATCAACGGCCCGGATGGCAGCTTCGGCGGCTATCTTGCGCGGCCTTCCGCGGGCAGCGGGCCCGGCATTGTCGTCATTCAGGAGATTTTCGGCATCAACAAGGTAATGCGCGATATTGCAGACAGCTTTGCCGCGCGCGGCTATTTCGCACTCGCGCCCGATCTTTTCTGGCGCATTGAGCCCGGCGTGCAGCTCACCGACAAATCCGACGCCGAATGGAAGCGCGCCTTCGAGCTGATGAACAAATTCGAACCCGATTTGGGGATTGCCGATATTCAGGCCTCGATCTCGTATTTGCGCAAGCTCGATGGCTGTACAGGTAAAGTTGGCGCGGTGGGTTATTGCCTCGGCGGCCTGCTCGCTTATCTCACGGCTGCGCGCACCGATGTGGATGCCAGCGTCGGCTATTATGGCGTGAATATCGACCAGAAACTGGACGAAGCGAAAGACATCAGGAAATCGCTGATGCTGCACATTGCAGAGAAAGACCAGTTCGTGAAACCGGAAGCGCAGAAGAAGATCGCCGCGGCACTCAAGGGCAATCCGCACGTCACCCTGTATTTTTATCCGCAGATGGACCACGCCTTCGCGCGCGAAGGCGGCGCGCATTTCGACAAGGCCTGCGCCGATCTCGCCAACGGCCGCACCTCAACATTCTTCAAACAGCACCTGAGCTGAGCGCGGACGGCGATACAGAACGATTGCAGCCGGTGACGCTGACCGGGCGCTTCGTGCGGCTTGAGCCGTTGAGTTTCGCGCATCTCGACGATCTCTGCGCCGTGGGACTCGATCCGGACCTGTGGCGCTGGATTCCATCCTCCGTCAGCACGCGCGAAGACATGCGCGGCTATATCGAAACGGCTTTGCGCGAACGGGAAGCCGGCGTGTCGTTGCCGTTTGCGGTGATACATGGTGAACGCGCCCGCGCCATCGGCAGCACGCGCTACGGCAACATCAATCTGGCGAACCGGCGGTTGGAAATCGGCTGGACGTGGTACGGCCGCGAATTCCAGCGCTCGCCGGTGAACACCGAATGCAAACTGTTGCTGTTGGCCCACGCGTTTGAAACGCTCGGGCTCGTCCGGGTGGAATTCAAAACCGACGCGTTGAACGAGAAATCGCGCAATGCGTTGTTGCGGATTGGCGCGATGCAGGAAGGTGTTTTCCGCAAGCATGTGATCTGCCAATCGGGCCGCATTCGCGACACCGTCTATTTCTCCATCCTCGACAGCGAATGGCCGGAAAAGAAGCGTGCGCTGGAAGCAAGGCTTGGCAGGTAACGTCAGCTTTCTTCCAGCAGCATCTGTGTGAACGGAGCGCCGGCGGGAACAGGCAACGGCTGAACCTGCTGAAGTGCCGGCTTCATCAGCGCCCCGAACATCAGCACCAGAACGCCGCCCAGACTCACCAGTGCCGCGTGCAACAGCCAGAATTCGCTGGCGGGCCACCGTTCATAGAGCGCGCCCAATCGTCCGCTGATCACGCTGCCCATGAACACCGCCAGCGAATAGCCGCCGATCATGGTGGCGTTGATCTTGTCGGGCGCCGCGCGCGACACCAGCGCCGTGGTGGTCGGCGCGAAGAAAATCCAGCCGATATTGGAGCAAAGGTGAAACGCCACCGCCCAGGCAAGCGACGCGCGGCCTGTGGCGCCCGCCGCCACGCTTGCCGCCGCCAGCAGCAAGGTGGAGGCGCCAAAGATCCAGCAGCCGATCGTCATCTTGGCGAACTCGTTCGGCTCGCGGCCGCGTGTGCGCTGCCAGCGCCACAGCATCAGCACCAGCGGCATGCAGGCGAACGGCGCCAGTCCGTCCAGCGATTGCAGCCACGGCACCGGCATCGTCCAATGGCCGAAGGTGAGGTTCACGTGATCGCGCACCCAGATGTTGTAGGTGTTCCAGACCTGGCTCTGCGCGATCCAGAACAGCGATGCGACCGGCAACAGCAGAATGAGCATCCAGACTGTGCGACGCTCCTCGCGCGTGAGCGGCGGCGCAGCGAGGCGCTCGCGGCGGGGCGGATCGGGCGGCAGATACGGGCGGCCGTAGAGATACACGCCCAGCCCGATCAGCATGCCGAAACCGGCGAAGGCGAAGCCCACATGCCAGGTGAAGGACTTCGCGAGCTGCCCGGTGACGATCGGCGCCACAAAGCCGCCGAGGGCGATCATCGCGGCATAGATCTGGAAGGCGGTGGTTCGGCGGCGATCGTCTTTGGCGTAAAGCTCGCCCACCTGCGGCTGCAGATTGCCGCGCAGGCAACCGGCCCCGAGGATGAGCAGCAACAGCGCCAGCAGGAAGGACCAGTCGAAGGCAAGGCAGAAATGCCCGGCCGTCATCAGCAGTGCGCCGAGTGAAACGGTGCGCACACGGCCAAGGAGACGGTCGCCCAACGCACCGCCGAACACCGGCGTGAAATAGACAAGCCCGATGTAGAGGCCGAAAATCTGGAAGGCGAGCGCCTGGGTGGAGAGCGGCCCGGTAGCGGATTCGATTACGTGCCGGAAGGCGGCAAAGCCCGCCACGTGCTCGACATGTCCGGGCAGCAGCAGCTGCTCCACCATGTAGAGCACCAGCAACGCCTGCATGCCATGAAACGAGATGCGGTCCCACAGCTCCGTCCCCGCGATGAACAGCAACCCGCGGGGATGACCGAAAATGTTTTTCGATTCGGCGCTGCCTGATCCAAGCGCTCGGTCACTTGCCGCTGTCACACCTGAGTTCGAGGCATCGGCCATCAACCGACCGCTACAGCTTCTCTAGCGGCCTGTAATAGTTGCTTGGCGAGCGTAGCTTCCATGAGCGCCTCCACCTTGGAGACGTCCACTTCACTTCGCTCCTTCCAAACAAGATCAGCGGCTTCTAACGCGTCATAGTAAGGGTTCTTATCGGTGCTGATGAAATCCGGAATTGTTCGAGTACCAGGCAGCAGGCAATCAAGCCTTACGTTCAGCACCACATAAGAGAGGGCTCGTGCCGTTCGGCCATTTCCATCCGCGAATGGATGAATCCAATTCAGCCGCCAAAGCACGAATGAGGAGAGGAAAACCGCACTCCTGGTAGCCCAATTTTCGTTCACATATTCGCACATATGGGCAACCTCTTCGCCCACCATAAATGCAGCAGGAGGCTCATGGTGGCTACCGTGAATCTCTGCAGGTCCGTTACGAAAGGTGCCTGCAAATACATGTATCCCGGCCAGTGCCTCGTGATGCAGTTGCATCAGGAGTCCTTGCCTTAGTCGGAATTGCCTCTCAGGGTCCTTTATAAAATTTCGAATGACTTCCAACGCAAGAGCGGCTTGGCGTAGTCCATTCTCGGCCTCGCGCGCAGCTCTCTGCTCTGGATCAGTAATCAGCTCTAACGTCTGGGTCGACGTGTAGCGCTCAGACGGCATTTTCCTATTTGCCGCCGTTCAGCTTCTTGTCCAAATCGTCGATCATCTCACGCGTAATGCGATCATTCTCGATCTTCGTATTTCCATATGCAAAGCTGCGCCGTTGTTCGGCTTGCTGTTCCGGCGTCATCTTAATCGCGCGGCTTCTCTTCAGCAGTTCTTGCAAATCTTCGCTCATTCTGCGCTCCTGCAATTGGCCTATCGCGTTGCCGGTATTGATTCTAGCACCTGCTAGGCGTGTAGCAATATGGCGGCCAAAACTCTTCGCCACGGACCGGCGATGGTCTTAAGCTATTGTTAAACAGTGGTCATTCAAGGCGTCGGTGATGCAGGTCGAGGCGTGTCACTTCCTCGCAAGTCTGGTCCAGCCCTGCGGGCGCACGGCACAATGATCAAGCGCACCTTTGCCTTCATTGCCCGGCATGAGCGGTCGCTGTCGGCGCTCAGCATGATCGGCGGCTTCGCCTTCGACAATTACGCCTTCCGCCGGATCGACCTGCCCAACACGCAGCTCGTATTCATTGCCTACCTCTCGGTTGCCGCAGTCTCGATGCTCATTATGCATGTGCTGGCGGAGCGCGTGGCCAACGGCAAGGAGTGGCCGCGCTGGCGCGCCATCCTCCCCTTCGCCACACAATTTGCGCTGGGCGGATTGTGGAGCGCCTTCCTCGTCTTCTATTCGCGCAGCGCGGTGCTCACCGCCTCGTGGCCGTTCCTGCTGGTGCTGGCTGCCATCTTTCTCGGCAACGAGATCTTCAAACACTACCATTCGCGGCTGGCGTTCGCCGCGGTGCTGTTCTTCTTCGCGCTCTATTCCTATGCCGTCGTGACGGTGCCCCTGCTGACACACAGCGTGGGCGTGCTGAATTTCCTGCTGGCGGGCGGCGTGGCACTGCTCATCTTCGTCATGCTGATGCGCGTGGTGGCGGGGCTGGGGCCGCAGGAATGGCGCGCCAGCCGGGTGCAGGTGGGCATCGGCACGGCGCTCGTCTATGCGCTGATGAACATCTTCTATTTCGCGGGCGTGCTGCCGCCGCTGCCGGTCGCGCTTTCGGCGGGCGGCGTTTATCACATGGTGGCGAAGCAGGGCGCGATCTACAAGGCGTTGGCCGAGCCGCAATCCTGGAGCGTGCGCTTCGGCACGCCCGCGGTGATGCACTTGAAGCCCGGTGAGCCGCTTTATGTATACAGCGCGGTGTTCGCGCCGGTGAAGCTGAATACGAAGGTGCAGCATCGCTGGCAGCGCTACGACCCAACCCGCCACAGCTGGCGCACCGTTTCGACCGTGACCTACGCCATCGCCGGCGGGCGCGACGGCGGCTATCGAGGCTACACGCTTTCGCACAAGATCACGCCGGGCGCGTGGCGGGTGGATGTGGATTTGCCCAACGGCCACATCATCGGCCGCATCCGCTTCGATGTTGTGCCTGCAAACGGGCACGTGGAGACAGGTAACAGGACGCTAGGCTAGGCCCACTCCTGTCGCTATACTGCAGTGTGCTCGGGTTTTGCTTTGGGGTTTCGTATGTTCCGCTCGCGTGCCACGTTGACGGGATCAGCTGCGGTATTTGCAATTTGTTGCTCGACCGCCCGCGCCGACCTTTCGATTTCCAAGAAGCCAACGCAGAACGTGACCTGCTCCGGCGGCATCTGCACCGCGACCTCTTATAAGGCGGTTCT
>JAICVV010000372.1 GCA_025935155.1 Alphaproteobacteria bacterium | reverse complement strand
TCGCTTGCGCTTCTTCCCGAAACCTTCCACCGCGACATTGCGTAAGCGCGGGCCCTAGTCAGCCTCATTTGACACTTATGCTCAGCTGTAGCATAAGGTCACGGCTGGCCTTGCAGGCCGGCAATTTTTGACCCATATATATGCTCAAATTGAGCATAACACGGGTGCCCAGATGCTGAACGCGCAGGCCCGCAGCAACACCGTCCTTCCCTTCACGCCGGAAATCGCGCGGGCCACCCGCGGATTGTACGAACGCGTATCCCACGTGGTGCCGGAAATCGAATGGGCGGTCCACGCGCCGTACATCGACGCCACTAACCGGCTGAAGCGGCAGAAGAACGCCGTCAGCCTCGGCCACAATTACATGACACCGGAGATTTTCAATTGCGTCGCCGATTTCGTGGGAGACTCGCTCGAGCTGGCGCGCGAGGCGGCCAAACCCGACGCGAAAGTCATCGTGCAGGCCGGCGTACACTTCATGGCGGAGACCTCGAAAATCCTTTCGCCGGACAGGACGGTGCTGATCCCCGATCTGCGCGCCGGCTGCTCGCTGGCCGCCTCCATCACCGGCGCGGATGTGCGGCTGCTGAAAGAGAAATATCCGGGCCTGCCGGTCGTCACCTATGTGAACACGAGCGCCGACGTGAAAGCGGAAAGCGATGTGTGCTGCACGTCGTCCAACGCGGTGGCGGTGGTGGAAGACATCGCGCGCGAGCGTGGCGTCGATACCGTGATCATGATCCCGGACGAATACCTCGCTGCCAATGTGGCGAAGCAGACGCCGGTGAAGATCATAAGCTGGAAAGGCCGCTGCGAAGTGCATGAGCGGTTTTCCGCGAACGATGTCCGCAACTATCGGGAAGCCAACCCGGGCGTGGTTGTGCTGGCCCATCCCGAATGCCCGCCGGAAGTGGTGGCGGAAGCGGATTTCGCTGGGTCCACTTCGGCCATGATTAACTATGTCGGCCAGCGGCATCCGGCGCGTGTGGTGATGGTCACAGAGTGCTCCATGAGCGACAATGTCGCGGTGGAATTTCCGGATGTGGATTTCGTGCGGCCGTGCAATCTCTGCCCGCATATGAAGCGCATCAGCCTGCCGAAGATTCTGCATTCGCTGCAGACCATGACGCACGAAGTGATGGTCGATCCGGCGATTGCTGCACGCGCCCGCGCCGCGGTCGAGCGGATGCTGGCGGTGAAGACGAGTCCGCAACGCGCAGCAGCATAAATGCGCACCGATAACATCATCGAATGCAAGGGCGCGCTCATTCTGGGTGCAGGCCTTGCGGGCCTTTTCACCGCGCTGAAGCTTGCGCCTTATCCCGTGACGGTGATTGCCGGCGCGCGGCCCGGACAATCCGGCTCCAGCGCCTGGGCGCAGGGCGGCATTGCGGCGGCGATGGGCGAAGGCGACAGCTGGCAGGCGCACGCGCGCGACACCATCACGGCGGGCGCCGGTGCCTGCGATCCGGCCATTGTTGAGATCGTCACGCGTGAAGCCGCCGCTCGCATCGAAGACCTGATCGCGTTGGGCGCGCCATTCGACCGCAAGCCGGATGGCTCGCTGGCGCTGGGCCGCGAGGCCGCGCATTCCGCGGCGCGCATCGTGCATGTGACTGGTGATCGTGCAGGTGCGGAAGTCTCCCGCGTATTGGCGGAACGGGCGCTTGCCACACCATCCATCGCCGTGTGCGAGGGGTTCCACGCCATCGAACTCGCGGTGGAGAATGGCCGCGTAGCCGGCGTATTCGCGCGTTATGGCGCAGGTGCCGACACGCGGCTGGTCCTGTTCCGCAGCAATGCCGTGATCTTTGCTACCGGCGGCATCGGCGCGCTCTACGCCGTCACCACCAATCCGCTGGAGTCGCGTGGCGAAGGCTTGGGCATGGCGGCGCGGGCCGGCGCGGCGATTGCCGATGCCGAGTTCGTGCAATTTCATCCCACGGCCATTGCCATCGGCCGCGATCCCGCCCCGCTCGCAACCGAAGCGCTGCGCGGGGAAGGCGCGGTATTAATTGACGAGGCGGGCCGCCGCTTCATGCCGGCCGCGCATCCGGATGCCGAGTTGGCGCCGCGCGACGTGGTGGCGCGGACGATTCATCGGGAGATTGCGAAAGGCCATCGCGCGTACCTGGATTGCCGCGCGAGCGTCGGCGTGAAATTTCCGAAGGCGTTTCCGACCGTCTATGCAGCCTGTATGTCTGCAGGCATCGATCCTGTTACACAGCCCATTCCGGTAGCGCCGGCCGCGCATTACCACATGGGCGGTATCGCAACGGATGCAAAAGGGCGTTCGTCGCTGGATGGTTTGTGGGCGGTGGGCGAGTGCGCCTCCACCGGGCTGCACGGCGCGAACCGCCTTGCTTCCAATTCTCTGCTGGAAGCGCTGGTGTTCGGCGCCCGCGTTGCCGAAGATGT
>JAICVV010000302.1 GCA_025935155.1 Alphaproteobacteria bacterium | reverse complement strand
TGCGTGGGTGCGGCGGTCAGCCTGTTCGCCTGCGCCTGATCCTCAGCAGGGCTGAACGGTTCAGGATCGAACTCCTGAAGCCTGATCTTGCCGTGGCTGAGCGCCACATATTCGTTCAGCAGATCGCGGACGCGCGTGGCGTAAGACGTGACACTCGCATAATCCGCCGCGGCCTTCTTCGAATAGTAAAATTTAAGCGTAATGGGTTCCTTGAGGTCGCCGATGATGTTCTTGGTGCCCTGCGCCAGCGTGTATTGGCCATTCTCGGTGAGATCGAGGCGGGTGGTTGTGAAACTCGCATCGACGGCGATGTTCAGCGCCACGAAGATGATGGCGGCCAGCACGATCGCGGCGATCGCATAGGTGCGGCGGGAAAGGCGATGCATGATTTCAGCCCACCCGCTTCAAATCGATGATGACAATATTCGCCGTCAGGAACAGGGCGATCAGCGAAAAGAAAAAGATGATGTCCCGCAGATCGATCACACCCTGCGTGATGGCAAGGAAGTGCGTGAGGAAGCTGAAGGATGCCACAGCATCGATCAGCGCCAGCGGCGCCCAGGCACGGAAGAAATCAATCACCAGGGGCGCGCCGGAAACGGTGAACAGGAAACACACCACCACACTGACCACGAACGCAATCACCTGATTGTTGGTGGTGGCGGAGATGCAGGCGCCGATAGCGAGATAGCCGCCCGCCATCAGCAAGCTCCCGATGTAGCTTGCGAGGATCACGCCATTGTCGGGCTGCCCCAGATAATTGACCGTGATCCAGATGGGAAAGGTGAGGGCGAGCGCCACGCCGGTGAAGGCCCAGGCCGCGAGAAACTTTCCAACCACGGTCGCCCAAAGCGGGACCGGCAGGGTGAGCAGCAGCTCCATTGTTCCGGTGCGGCGCTCTTCCGCCCAAAGCCGCATGGCAATGGCCGGCACGAAGAACAGATAGAGCCACGGCTGGTACGAAAAGAAGATCGAGAGATTCGCGATATTACTTTCGTAGAAGCGGCCGATGTAGAAGGTGAAAGCGCCCATCGTGAACAGGAAAATCACGATGAACACATAGGCGAGCGGCGTGGCGAAGTAGGCCGCGAACTCGCGCTTGAAGATCGCCCACACCGAACTCATGCGCGGCTCTCCCGCGCGCGGGTGGCATCGTGGGTGGTGATGGCGCGGAACACTTCATCGAGCCGGCCGGCCTCGGCGTAAAGCTCCTTCACGTCCCAATTCTCGCGAGATGCCATTCCGCTGACGTCTTCGATCAGGAGCGCGCCGTCTTTCGGGAAGGCGGTCACGCTGGCTTCGCCGTTCGAGACCGCCTGCTGCACATCGGCTACCGCCGGGATGGATTTGAGCCGCGCCGCTACTGCGTCCGCCTGAGCGGCCGGAACGATGAGTGTCACGGCATTGTGATGGTGAGAGCGGGCCAGCAGCTCCGCCGGCGTGCCATCCGCCACGATGCGTCCGCGATCGATAATCACCGCGCGGGTGCAAACGGCTTCCACTTCTTCCAGCAGATGGGTGGAAATCACGATCGCCTTGTCCGGCGACATCGCCTTTATCAGCTGCCGGACCGCGTATTTCTGGTTGGGATCGAGGCCGTCGGTGGGCTCGTCCATGATCAGCACGGGCGGATCGTGCAGGATCGCCTGCGCCACGCCAACGCGGCGCTTGAAACCCTTGGACAGCGTATCGATCGGCTGCTCCAGAACTGGATCGAGCTCCGTCTTGTGCACCGCGGCGGCAATTGCGTTCCGCGCTGCATCGCCGGAAAGGCCGCGCACCTGCGCGATAAAGCCAAGGAATTGCCGGGGAGTCATATCGGGATAGGCCGGCGCGCCTTCCGGCAGATAGCCGAGCTGCCGCTGGGCCTCCAGAGTATCGGTTTCGATGTCATGGCCGCAGATGCGGGCATAGCCGCCGTCCGGCGCCAGGAAGCCGGCGGCCATTTTCATGGTGGTGGATTTTCCCGCGCCGTTAGGGCCGAGGAAGCCCAGCACCTCGCCTCTGCCGACAGTCAGGTCGATGCCTGAGACAGCGGTAATCGGTCCGAATCGCTTGGTCAGTCCGGAGATTTCGATCATCGAAAGGAAGGAAGGGAACTCTGACGCGGGGGTGTTAGAGAAAATGTGCGTCCCTCGCAAGACCGGAAAAGCGTTACTATCTGGCGATCAGGCCAGCGGCGTTAGCGGCGTTATAGAACTATCAACACGGCGAAAGGGATTTTCTTGATCGATTCCCGAATTTTGCTGCGGGCACTGATCGTGGGCACGGTGCTACAGGTGGCGATGGTGGTGCTGGGTCATTTCGTCCCGTGGGTCATCCTTCACGTCTTCGAGTTCGGCGGGATGATGATCTCCGCCACAGCCGGGTATCTGTACGCCATGGATTCCGGAAAGGGGTATTTTCCCGGCGCAACGGCCGGTGCCCTGGTGGGCGGCGGTTGCGCGCTCGCGGGCATCGGTCTGTCGGTGGCATTGGGCGATCTTGCGAAGCCCTTCATTCCATTCGGCACGGCGGTTTGCGTGCTGACGGGTGCTGTCGGCGGCCTGTTCGGCCAAATGGCGGCAAACTGGCGCGCCTTCGAAAATCGGCAACGGAAATGAGAGGAATGTCGGCTGGAGGGGATTCGCCCAGGAGGGGCTGGGGGGCTGATCGCATCCGGAGCGTCTCGACGCCGCCAACCGACATTACGGATATTGGGCGGGGAACCCGGCTGTGCAATGTCTCAATCGTGGTCTTTTCATGGCATCTACTTCGCAGTTTAAGGATCGGCTCTCATGACCCGGATGCTACCCGCGAGTGACGTATTGTTCGATTATATCGTTCGCGTAGGCACGCGCGGGCAGCCAGTGTTGCAACGCTGCCGCGAAGAGACGGCGAAGCATCCACATGCAGGCATGCAGATCGGGCCCGACCAGGGTGCTATCATGGCGCTGCTCGCACAACTGATCGGGGCGAAGCGTTACCTGGAGATCGGCACCTTCACCGGCTACAGCGCGCTCGCGGTGGCGCTGGCATTGCCGGCTGACGGAACGATTGTCTGTTGCGACGTCAGCAAGGAGTACACCGATCTCGCGCGCGCCTTCTGGCAAGAGGCCGGTGTTGCCACGAAGATCGACCTCCGGCTCGGACCGGCCGTTGCGACTCTCGACCGCATGATCGCGGAAGGGGAGCCGCCGTTCGATTTCGCCTTCATCGACGCAGACAAGCCGGGCTATGA
>JAICVV010000020.1 GCA_025935155.1 Alphaproteobacteria bacterium | reverse complement strand
CCCGCGCCGACAGAAGCG
This sequence comes from Alphaproteobacteria bacterium, assembly GCA_025935155.1. Lineage (GTDB taxonomy): Bacteria > Pseudomonadota > Alphaproteobacteria > Micropepsales > Micropepsaceae > Rhizomicrobium. The sequence goes on along the minus strand of JAICVV010000020.1, from coordinate 14,239 downwards.
CGCGTATGCCGTCCGGCATCGCCGAACACCTCAAGCATAAGATCGGAGGCCCCATTCGCCACCTCGGGATGCTGCGCATATCCCGGTACGGCATTCACGAAGACGCCCAGCCGCACGCAGCGCTTCACCCGGTCAAGATCGCCCGCTGCCGCACGCAATTGCGCGAGCACATTGATAGCGCACAGGCGCGCCGCCGCCTTGCCGTCTTCGAGAGAAATGTCCTTGCCCACAATACCCACATATTTCAGGCTGCCATCCGCCATTGTCACCTGCCCGGAAATAAACACCTGATTGCCGCTTACGACGTAAGGCACGTAGCTTGCCACCGGGGCGGGCGGCTCGGGCAGCTTGATGTTCAGTTCGGCAAGGCGGCTGTCGATTTTTCCGGCCATTCGGCTCTCCAGTGGTGCAAGGGATGGCCATGACAATCACGTTTTCCGCAGCGACGCAAATCGCTATATCTGCGGAATGGATGAAGGCCTTGCCGCCGAAAATTCCAGCCCCGCGCGCGATGGCTATGCCATGCCCGCGGAGTGGGAACCGCATCTGCGCACCTGGATGTGCTGGCCGTGCCGCGCCGAACCGTGGGATGGCCCGGAAGGCATGCTGCGAGCGAAGCAGGCCTATGCTCGCGTCGCGCGGGCCATTTCGACATTCGAGCCGGTAGTCATGGCCGTGCGCCCGCACGACCACGCGGAAGCAAAGCTCGCCTGCGCCGGACGGGTGCAATTCTTTGAGACTCCGCTGGACGATTCCTGGTCACGCGATATGGGACCGACATTCCTGCTAGGGCCTGGCGGCACGCGCGCCGGTGTGCAGTGGCGATTCAACGCCTGGGGCAACAAATACCGGCCATATGACGATGATGCGCAATTCGCCACCCGCGTGCTGAAGCATCGGGATTTGCCGGTCTATCGCGCGCCGTTCGTTTGTGAAGGGGGCGCCATTCATGTGGATGGCGAAGGCACGCTGATCGCCACGGAGCAATGCCTGCTCAATCCGAACCGCAATCCCGATCTCACGCAGCAACAGATGGAGCGGGGGCTCGCGTCGTTTACCGGCGCACGGAAGGTAATCTGGCTAGGCGAGGGATTTTCCGACGACGAAACAGACGCTCACGTAGATAACATCGCCTGTTTTGTGGCACCCGGCCGCGTGCTGGTGGGCGTGCCGCCGCGGGCGCATCCGGATTATGCTCCCGTGATGGAAGCAATCCGCAGACTGAAGGACGCCACCGACGCGCAGGGCCGCACGATCGAAGTGATTGAGATGGCCCAGCCCCAGAAGCTGGGTGATGACTGGCGTGGCCGGCCGCTGGCGGCAAGTTACATCAACTTCTATCTGCCAACGGGCGGTGTGGTGATGCCGGCTTTTGACGACCCCAACGACGAACAGGCGAGGAGGATGCTTGCAGACTGCTTTCCCGGCCGCGATATCCTGCAAATCGACGTGTTGGACATCGTGCAAGGCGGTGGAGGCATTCACTGCATCACGCAACAGGAACCGGCGTGATAAGGTTCACGCGGAGGCGTGGAGACGCGGAGAAATGACAGACCTGGACGGCATCGCGGGTCAGATTGTCGATGCCGCATACAAGCTTCACGTTGGGCTCGGACCGGGTCTGCTCGAATCTTTTTACGAAGCAGTTCTGGCTCGCGATCTACAACGACGCGGGCTATACGTGGAACGACAGAAGCCGGTTTCGTTCGAATACGATGGGTTGAAGTTTATCGATTGCTTCAGGGTCGATCTCTTGGTTGCGCTACGGGTTCCGGTTGAAATTAAGTCAATCGAGAACCTTGCGCCGGTTCACTCCAAACAACTACTGACATATCTTCGTTTGCTGAACATGCCTGCCGGCCTGTTGATCAATTTTGGCGAAGCCAGCTTCAAGAGCGGCTTGCGCACGATTATGAACGGTCTGCCGGCCTCCGCGTCTCCGCGTTTCCGCGTGAACAAATCGGCAGAGGAGCATGCGGCTGACGGAGATATTTTGAAAGGTCCGTCATCCTCACGAGCGCGCGATGGCACGCAACAGGAGCCGGCGTGACGTTTACGAAACGAGGGGGCATATGACGGTTGCATCGGCCGCAGAAAGCGGACAAGCGAACACAGGCAAAATCTTCGGCTATTTCGCGCCGCTGACGCTGCTTGTCTATCTGGTGATGCCGCACGGCTATCTGCTGGATTTTGCTACCTCTTACATGCTGAAAGATCAGCTTCACGCGAGCGCGACGCAGGTTTCGCTGTTCCGCCTGCTGACGGCCATTCCTGTTTACCTCTCTGTGGTGTTCGGGCTGACGCGCGATTTATGGAACCCGCTGGGGCTACGAGATCGCGGTTACTTTCTCATTTTCGCGCCGATTACGGCTGTTGTGTTCGCCTGGATGGCATATGCGCAGCTGACTTACACCACCCTGTTCATCGGCATGTTTCTTGTGATGTTTTTCTGGCGCTTTGTGTCTGCCGGACAATGGGCGTTGCTCGCGCTGGTGGGGCAGGAAAAACTGATGTCCGGGCGCCTTAGCGCGCTCTGGAACATCATGTCCAGCATTCCCTATATCGTTGGCGCCCTGGCCTCGGGCTGGATTGCCGAGCATCTGCCGCCGCGGCAGACGTTCATGCTGATGGTGGCGCTGTCGCTGCTGATGTTCCTGTTTGCCTTCTGGAAGCCGAAGGCGGTGTTCGGACATGCGTACGGCAAACCGCAGGCGAAGGGCTCCGACCTGGTCGGGGACATCAAGCGATTGCTGAAGCACCGCGCCGTCTATCCGGCCGTGCTGATCATGTTCATGTTCCAGTTTGCGCCCGGCTCGAACACGCCGCTGCAATTTTATCTGACGAACAAGCTGCACGCATCTGACGCAATCTATACCGACTATTATGCCATTTTTTCCGTCGCCTTTATCCCGATGTTTTTTCTTTATGGCTGGCTGTGCAAAAAGGCATCGCTCAGGGCGTTGCTCTGGATCGGCACAATCATCACCATCCCACAGTTGATGCCGCTGGCGTTCGTACATTCGGCTACCCAGGCGCTGTGGCTGGCGCTGCCGATCGGGATGATGGGCGGCATCGCGGCGGGTGCATATTACGATCTCGCGATGCGTGCGTGTCCGCCGGGTTTGCAGGGCACGCTGATGATGATGGTCGATGGAATGTATCTCCTTTCGTATCGTGGCGGCGATCTGCTTGGTGCCCAGATATATGCCAGCAGCCCTGAGCACGGATTTCTGTACTGCGCGCTGGCGACCACCGCGGTGTACGCCCTGATCCTGCCGGTCATTCTGCTGATTCCGAAGGAGTTGATCGCCACCGCCGACGGCGAAAAGAATCCGAAAGTGGAAGCAGAAATGCTCTCCGAAGTCGCGGAGGCAAGTCCGGCATGACAATGATGATCGATATCGTGCAGGGTGACGACACGAGGCACGGCATCACACAACACATACCGGCGAGAACGCTTGCACAGCCTCTCCCCTCGCGCAGCGGGGGGAGTACCGTCGAAGGCGGGGAGGGGGGTGTAAGCTGCCACCCGCTCCGCCATGCTGCGCGAACACGCTCTCGCGTGCTTCGCTCGCATGGTCCCCCTCCCCCGCTTTGCGGAGGAGGAACCAATTCGTCTCCGCGCCTCCGCGTGAACCAAACGCCCATTGATCGGGCTCCTGGCGGAGATTGTGCATGAAGAAAATCACGGTTGCGGCCACGCAGTTTGCCTGTTCGTGGGATGTGCCGAAGAACATCGCCAATGCAAAAGAGATGGTGCGCGCAGCAGCGAGGCAGGGCGCGAACGTCATCCTCCTGCAGGAACTGTTCGAAACCCCCTACTTCTGCCAGGACCAGCTCGCCGAGCACTTCGGTCTCGCCAAACCGTTCAAGGACAATCCTCTGATTGCGGAATTCGCGGAGCTGGCCAAAGAACTTGGCGCCGTGTTGCCGCTCAGCTTTTTCGAGCGCGCCGGACGCGCACATTTCAATTCGCTGGCGATGATCGATGCGGACGGCACGGTGCTCGGCCTTTACCGGAAGTCCCACATTCCGGACGGCCCCGGCTATCAGGAGAAATTCTATTTCACCCCCGGCGATACCGGTTTCAAAGTCTGGAGCACCAAGTTCGGCGTGCTTGGCTGCGGCATCTGCTGGGACCAATGGTTTCCGGAAGCGGCACGCGCGATGGCGCTGATGGGCGCTGAGGTCCTGTTCTATCCGACTGCTATCGGCACCGAGCCGCCGCCGGCGCCGCCGGTGGATTCGCGCGATCACTGGCGCCGCGTGATGCAGGGCCATGCCGGCGCGAACTATGTGCCGTTGGTGGCGAGCAACCGCATCGGCACGGAAGAGGGGCAGGCGGGCAAAATGACGTTCTACGGGTCATCCTTCATCACCGACCCCACGGGCAGCATTGCCGCCAAACTCGGCCGCAGCGAAGAAGGCCTGATCACGGCAACCTTCGATCTCGACGGCATCGCAAAGATGCGCGCGAGCTGGGGCCTGTTTCGTGACCGCCGCCCAGACCTTTACGGCCCACTCCGCAGCCATGACGCGGCGGAGTAGGTGACACCTATTTCGCGGCGCACCCGGGGACTGTGAACGCGCCCACTTCGGTGTTCCAGTTGCTGCCGGAACTCACCTGATAGAATTCGTTGGTGTACCAGAACTGACAGCCGCCAACCGGATCCACCACCATAGCGCTATAATCGCCCCAGCGATCGGAGCTGGTTTGCGAGCCCTTGCCGCGTTTCAAAATCTGTTCCGGCCCGAGGGTGCCAAGCGGATCGGTGGGGCGGCGGGTTGCATAGCGGATGCTGGGGTAATCGTTGGCGCTGGAGGCGGAATAGCCGAGCGCAATGTCTCCCGCCTGATCGATGGCAATGCTGCCCATGAAGCGGTTGAGGCCATCGCCGAGATCCTGCGTTCCTTCCTGTATCAGCTTCCACTTGCGGCCGGTTTTGCGCAGCTCGAACCAGCGCGGCGCAGCGCCGGGATCGGCCAATCCGCCGCCCACGGTAAACACCCCGACGAGCTCTTCCTGCGTGGGCATCATACGATAGGCGAGGCGCTGCATCGGCCATTCGCTCACCGCATCCACCAGCACCGACGTATCTTTCTGCGGGATACAGTCAAAATTGAAGAACCCGCAAACGGTGTAGGTAAAGGGTGCGATGTTAAAGGTGTCGATCAGATTGAATTTGCTTCTCTCGGGATGCCTGAAATTCGCGATGAGCTGAAACAGCTCGATGCGATCCGTGCCCCCGTGAAACTGGTCGTCCTTGAACGTATAGAAGTACCCACCGGGCGGCGGCGCCACTGAGCCGCTGACATTCGCGGGAAGCATAAGGTTGGTTTCGCCGTCGAACCGGATCACGCTCGCGCTGGGATCGCCGGCCAGCATTTTCGTGCGATCGAAAGCAAAAGCCGCATAGCTCGACTGGTTGGCTGTGCCGAGATAGGCATCCGACCACGCCCCGATTTTGAAATAGTCCGGAAACTCGGTGACATCGAAGAGATAAAGGTAATAGGCGCCGAGCGGATCGGAAGTTTGCGAAACCGCAATGCAAACATGATGCGGCGAGGCGAGCTGGGTGAACACCCAGCGCTGCGCCATGGCATCGAACACCGCGACGGGATCGCCAACATCTTCGGTGCAGGGGCCGCTGTCGGTCCATAGCGTCGCGAAATCGAAGACCGCCTTCTGGGCGCCGGTCGCCTTGTCGAACACGCCAATTTTTGTGGCGTTGACGATCTGCACATATTCGTTGAGGCCCACGTCGCCATTGGTGTCCGGCGGACTGCAGCCGCCGCAGGCAAAGGGATTGCTGATTCCGCTGAACCGCAGATCGAGCGGCGATTTCGGACCGGCAGGGTTTTGCGAGGCGCGCGCGAGAGAATCCGCAGGAGCTTTACCCCTCGTCCACGTGCCGCGCCGCCCATAATCCGGCTCTGCTGGGACGGGATTGATGCGCGGTGGGTTCGGAATCGCGCGGCTCTCGGGCTGCGGCGGCAGTGCGCGAACCGGCTGGCTGACCGCAAAGGATATGGCTTTCGAAGACGATAGCGCGCTTGCATAAAGTGGCCCCGCCGCAGCCATAAAAGCCATGGCCGCTATCGCAATTGTCAGCCAGAAACGGTTTCCCATCCCTTCCCCCAGTCCCTCAGGTCGATGCACTCTGCCACTGGCTTGCGGCGGTGTTCAACCGTGAAGGTTCGGCAAATGCGAAATATTGCAGCTGCATTCGCGGTCTGTTTGGCAACTGCGGCGCTCGCAAAAAGCGGACCGCACCTGAGCGCGCTCTCCACGCGTGAAATTTACAATCTCTCGCTGGAGCGGACGTCCGGTTACCTTTTCACGGCCCGAGGCCGCACCGTCGTCGATACGCGCGTCGGTTGTGGTATCACGCACACGCTGCAGCGCTCGCTCGCCGATGTGACCTACAAGGATGGCGAACCCATCCGCACGGATTTCGCAATCGAAACCTGGGAGAGCACAGACGGCCGGACCCTTCGCTTCCGCGTGCGCAACGCACAAAGCGGCAACGGCACGGAAGTCCATGACGGCGTCGCAAAGCTCACCGCAGACGGCAGCGGTCAAGTAACGTTCACGACGAAAGACAAGCCGTTTGCGCTGCCGCGCGGCACCATGTTTCCCACCGCATTCGCGCGTGCCATGCTCAAGGCTGCGGAAAAAGGACATGACGTCGGGGCCCAGCTTGTATTTCAGGGCGGTGGGCAAAGCGCGCTCGTCACCGCAGCTGTCAAAATCGGCCGCCTGTCATCAAAGCCGCACGAGATAGCGAAGGATACCGCCGGGCTGCTCACAGGGGCGGCCGCATGGCCCATTCTAATCAGCTATTTCGAGAGCAACGGCGAACAGCCGTCCTCTGAAGTGGCAGCCGATATGTATGCCAACGGCCTGCTTGGTTCGTTCTCACTCGTGTACCCGCAATTCACCCTGCGGGCGAAGCTGGTGCGCGCGGAGCGGCTGCCTTCATCTTGCTGATCCAAGGGGCAGTGCACGGCATGGCGATTGCCGTCTGGATGGCCGTCGCCAGGTCTTACAAATTGGCAGCACTCCGCAGCTAAGTCATTGGAATCACATGCTGGCATTGTTCTTGCTTACGGTTTCCTACGCATTCTTTGGGGCTACGGCTATGAAGTGGTTTGGGGCTTTTGTTGGCGCGGGATTGCTCGCGGCCGGTTTCGTGACGTCGGCTTCCGCCGATCAGATCATTTGCAGCGATCCGTCGTCCTGCGTGTTTAATCTGGACCAATTTGTCGGGACCGGTACTCCACCTCCGGGTCCTTGGGGAACGGTTACCCTCACCCAGGTCGGCACCAGCATTTCGGTCAACGTTTCGTTGAACTCGAATGTCTTTTTTGCGCAGACCGGGGCCGGCGAATCTCTGTTGTGGGATTTTTCGGGCGATCCGAATATCGCGAGCCAGGTGCATCTCACCGGCACCAGCATTGGGAACTTCACCTTCGATTCCAACCCCTGTGGTGGCGGGCACACTTGCGACGGTTCGGGCTTCTGGAATTATGGGTTTATTTGTACTGGCTGCGGTAACGGCGGGAGCCCGCCGCATGTGAATTCCCTGACATTCACAATCGACAACACGCTCTTGTCCGCCTTCATACAAAACACAAGCGGGTTCAACCTGGCGTCCGATCTCTGCATTGGCCTTGACCGCGACGATCAGTGTATTGTGACGGGCGACGCGGTTGCGCACCTGGGTCAAATCGCAGTTCCCGAGCCCGAGAGCCTTGTACTGCTTGGCAGCGGTCTCCTCGCGGCGGGTTTCCTGCGGCGCCGCAAGCAGAAGAAAGCCGGCTAGGCATCTTCTTCTGATTTGAACGAACGTGGCCGGTTAGCTGACAAAGCGCCGGCCACGTCCTTTTTCGACAGCACCCTCCCCAAATCGCGCGCACACCTTGGCCATAGCGCGTTCGGCGGAAGCGCGCTTCGCCGCGCCGCGGTCGACCAGATCGGCGGGATCGCACTGCGTTTCCGGGCCGATGTTGTGCAACCCCACACCCAACAGCCGGAACGACGTGCCGTCCGCCTCGCGCCGCAAGGCTTCGCGCGCCACGCGGAACATGCGATCCGCAAGTTGCGTCGGCGCCTCCAGAGAATCGCTGCGGGTTCGCGTGCGGAACGAAGCGGTCTTCAGTTTGAGAACGACGGTGCGCCCGCCCAGCCCCGCCGCCTTGGCACGGGCGCTCACCCGCTCGCATTGGCGCCACAGAACGCGTTCCAGTTCGCGATAATCCTTCAGGTTGGTCTCGAAAGTCGTCTCTGACGAAATGCTTTTCATGTCGCCGGATGGATCGACTTTGCGCGTATCCTCCGCATTTGCCAGCTTGTGCAGCCACAGGCCGGTGCTGCCGTAGCGCCTGCCAAGTTCCCGCGGGTTGGCGTCCTGCAACTGCCGGATCTGCGTGATGCCATCTCTCGCCAGCCGCGCCTGCAATGCTGCACCCGCGCCGCGAATGAACGAGACTGGTCTGTCACGCAGAAACGTTCTCGCTTCGGCGCGCCCGATCACGGCAAAGCCGCGGGGTTTGTCGAGATCGGAGGCGAGCTTGGCGAGGAATTTGTTGAAGCTGAGCCCAATCGAAATGGTGATTCCGATCTCGCGCTCGATGTCTAGAACCAATGCTGCAAGAGTCTTTGCCGGTATCGCACCATGCAGCCGCTCGGTGCCGGAAAGGTCAAGGTAGGCTTCATCGAGCGAAAGGGGCTCAACCAGGGGCGTGAGTTCGCGCATCCGCGCGCGTACCGCGCGCGCCACCTCCACATATTTGGCCATGCGCGGTTTAACGATTGCCGGGTTGGGGCAGAGCTGCAGCGCCTCAAACATCGGCATGGCCGAGCGCACGCCGTAGGTCCGCGCGACATAGCAGGCGGTCAGCACCACGCCGCGCTTGCCGCCGCCAATGATGACGGGTTTGCCGGCAAGGCTTGGGTCGTCGCGCTTCTCCACGGCTGCATAAAAGGCGTCGCAATCGAGATGGGCGATGGACAGAGTATCGAGTTCGGGATGCGAAAGGATGCGGTGCCCGCCACACCTTTTGCATCGCGCGCTGCCATCGGCAGCACCGGCAAGACAATCGCGGCAGAGCGCCGTCACTGCGGTAGACCGTCTTCGACTTCTTCCGGCCGCCACAACCATGCGGCGCCCCGCACGCCGCTGGAATCGCCATGGCGGTTCTTCACGATCGCGGTCTCGCCTTCGGGATTGAAACCATAGCACTCCACGCGTTCCGGCAGGTCTGTGTAGAAGGCGTCGATGCTGGACAGTCCGCCGCCCATAACGATGGCGTGCGGGTCGAGCACGTTCACCAGCGTTGCAATCGCGCGGGCGAAGCGATCGAGATAGATGTCCATGGCGGCTCCGGCGGCAGGGTCGCCCGCTTGCGCCGCGGCGGCAATTTCCGTTGGCCGCAGTTTGCGCCCGGTTATTGCCTCGAACTGCGCCGACAGTGCCGGCCCGCTGCACCAGCTTTCGATACAGCCACGTTTTCCACAGTAGCACGCCGGTCCGGGAGTTTCGTCCCCCGAGGGCGCGGGGAGGGGATTGTGGCCCCACTCGCCCGCGATGGCATGTGCACCTGTCAACACCCGGCCGTTCACGCAGATACCACCGCCCACGCCGGTACCGGCAATGATCCCGAACACGATTTCACAGCCGGCCGCGGCCCCGTCCGTTGCCTCGGACAGGGCAAAGCAGTTGGCGTCATTGGCCGCGCGCACATGCCGGTTCAGCGCGGCGGCAACATCCTTATCGAGCGGATGGCCAATCAGCACCGTGGAGTTGGCGTTTTTCACCAACTCCGTTTTTGGGCTGACGATGCCGGGAATGGCCAGGCCCACGGTCCCGCGTCTGCCCAGTTTCGCTTCGGCATTGAGTACAAGATCGCGAATTGCTTCCACGACCGCCACGTAAGAGCGGTGCGGGGTCGGCACGCGTTCGCGCAATACTTCGGAGCCATCCGGCGCCAGCGCGAGGATTTCTATCTTTGTACCGCCAAGATCGATGCCGAAACGCATGCACCGCTGTTCAGTCGCGATTCCGCCCGTATTCAACCATCGCGCGGCGGTTCAGAAAAGCAGAAGGGCCCCGTTGCCGGAGCCCTTCCAAAGTTTCAGGAGCAAGAGATTATTGGCCCGGGCACACCGTGCTCTTCGCATTGTGCAGATCGAGCCAGCTGTTCACCGACGTGCTCGGCGGCGCGCCAAAATAGCCGATGAACACAAGGTCCTGCAGATTGTAGGTGGACCCGTTCAGCGTATAGGCGTAATCGCCGTAATTGGCGTTGTTTTCCAGCGGATCGCCGTTCTCCATGATGCTGTTATCCGTGCAATTCACGTTATTGTCCACGAACGGATCGTCCATCCATTCTCCGATTTCGTGGGAGAAAGCTGAAACGTCCTGGGAGAAAGATCCCGCCTCGTCCACATAGGTTGCGTAAGAGTAGGTCTGTCCCGAGGGCTGCGCGCCGTTAGCGCTATGGTAGCCCCCGATACAGCAACCGCCCTGCGTGAGGAAGATGTTGTAGGTGACGAAAAGGGGCAGCACGCCCGGCGTGATGGTGCCTGCATTATTGTTCATGATGGTCTGCAGTTTTGCATCGAATGCATTGATACCCATCGTGCCCACTTTGGAACGCCCAAACGGGTTGGTGATTACCTTGCCCTGAGTGCGGCTGACGCTGATGGTCTGCTCCGCGAGAACGGTCGGGCTGCCCAGCAGCACGTGGTAATTCGTGTTTGTCTGCACGGACGACCAGAAGTTGCCGCGCTGGTAGGCATCAACATATTGCGTGTTGCCGAGATCGACGCTTCCGGCCTTGAAATCGACCCCTGTTTGGAACAGCGGCGACGCAATCGTGTTTGCGGTGACCGTCTTGCCGTTGGCAACCGTGTGCGCATTCGGGTCGAACGTCATGTTGCCATTCCTGGAGCCGTACACCATCTTGATCGGCACGACGACGACAGGAATGGTTGTGGGTGCATTGTTCGACGATGGATTGGTGCCCGCCATCGTATAGGAAATATTGTGCCCGGTAAGATCGGTAAAGCTGCCATTCCACTGCGTCAGTTGTGAAGCTGCGCGTGCGGGCGCGCGATGTCCCGGAGCGTTGTGCGGAATGGTCGTGAACATGGGCCGCGCAGATTGTGCGGCGGTTTGCGCTCCGGCCGCGCTTCCGCAGCATAACATTGCCGAGCCAGCCAACAGACTTACTGAAAGTGCCGTTTTCATGGTTCTCCCCTGTATTCGGTGAATTAGCCCCGTCCGAATCAATAGCAGAGGAGCCAATCCCGCTAAAGGCATCGCCGTCTTTCCTGGGCAGGTCTACAAAAGTTTAATGTCAAGAGACCGTTAAGACATTTGGCGTAATAGTTGCCAAACGGTGTTCCGCATTGGGGCAATTTGTAAGGACACGGGGGGCCTGCCGAAGTGCGTGCAGGCATGTCTCTTGGCTGGAGAGCAATAGATGGACATGCGGACCAAGACGGTGCTCATCGTGGAAGACAATGAGCTGAATATGAAGCTCTTCCACGATCTCCTGGATGCCCACGGCTACAATATCCTGCAAACCAAGGACGGCATGGAAGCTCTTGATATCGCACGCGAACACCACCCGGACCTCATCCTGATGGATATCCAGCTGCCGGAGGTTTCCGGCCTCGAAGTCACCAAGTGGCTCAAGGAAGACGATTCGCTGAAAGCCATTCCGGTCGTGGCGGTCACGGCTTTCGCCATGAAAGGCGACGAGGAAGTGATTCGCCAGGGCGGCTGCGAAGCCTATATTTCCAAGCCGATCTCGGTTACAGGCTTTCTGGATACCGTGAGGCGGTTTATCGGCTAAGGTGTCATGACTGCGCGCGTTCTTGTTGTCGATGACATCCTTTCCAACGTAAAGCTCCTCGAAGCCAAACTCGCGGCCGAATATTTCGAAGTTGCTTCCGCCTTCAGTGGGTTGGAAGCGCTTGCGAAAGTAGAGGAGCTGGCGCCCGACATCGTGCTGTTGGATGTGATGATGCCCGGCATGGATGGGTTCGAGGTTTGCCGGCGTATCAAGCACAATCCGAAGACGGCGCACCTTCCCGTGGTGATGGTAACCGCGCTGGACCAGCCGGCGGACCGTGTCGCCGGCCTTGAAGCGGGTGCCGACGACTTTCTCACCAAACCTGTCGACGATGCTGCGCTGCTTGCGCGGGTGCGCAGCCTGGTCCGGCTGAAGATCATGACCGACGAATTGCGCCTGCGCGAGCAAACCGGCCAGAGCATGGGTCTGATCGATCCCGTGCAAACCTTGCTGGAAGCAGGCGAGTTTGCGGGCCGCATTCTTGTCATCGATGACCGGGCGGAGTCGGTGGCGTGGATTACCGCTGGCTTGCAATCGCAAAATCAGACATCGTCCGTTGGCACGTTCGAAGAAGCGTTGGCGCACATAAAGGGTGCCACGCCGGACATTATCATCGTAAGTCTGGCCCTGCGCGCATTCGATGGACTGCGATTGTGCTCCCAGCTGCGTTCGCTGCCGGAGTGCCGCAGCATTCCCATTCTGGTGCTGGTCGGCGAAGGGGACCGCCGCAAGCTGACCCAGGCACTCGAAATGGGCGTGAACGATTATCTGACAAGGCCCGTAGACCAGAACGAGCTTGTGGCGCGCGTGCGCACGCAGCTGCGCAAGAAACGCTATTCGGACCGGCTGCGCGACAACGTGCAGCTCAGCCTGGAGATGGCGATCACCGATCAGCTCACGGGCCTCTACAATCGCCGCTATATGAGCCGGCATCTGAATGCCGAAATCGGCAATGCCGGAAAATCCGGACGGCCGCTCGCCTTTCTCATCCTCGACATCGACCATTTCAAGTCGATCAACGACAGGTTCGGGCACGATATGGGCGACGAAGTGTTGCGGGACTTTGCAACGCGCATCTCGGCCAACATACGCAATATCGATCTCGCCTGCCGCTTTGGCGGCGAAGAATTCGTGGTGCTGATGCCCGATACCGATGTGGAATTTGCGTCCGTGGTGGCGGAGCGCCTGCGGCGGAGCGTGGAGACCACACCGTTCGCCATCAGCCGCGAACCCCATCAGCTGAATGTCACCATCAGTATCGGGATCGCGGGTTCGGAGCCGGTCGGAGATACAGCGGAGGCGCTGCTACGCCGTGCAGATCAGGCTCTCTATCGCGCCAAGCGCGAAGGCCGCAACCGCGTGGTCGCCGCGGCCGCGTGATATTTACCGGCAGTGGCAAGGCGGTTAGAGACTGCCGTGGCATTCGCCGCGCCGTGTGAAACCCGCCGGACCATTCGGGCATGGACGTAGACACATATCTTCGCCGCATAGGAATCCGTGAGCGTCCGCCCGCGACTCTTCAGGGGTTGCGGGCGCTGCATCGCGCACACCTGCTGGCAATTCCGTTTGAAAATCTGAGTGTGCAGCTTGGCCAGACGGTGACAACGGAGATCGGGCCGATTTACGAGAAGATCGTGGAGCGCGGCCGAGGTGGCTGGTGCTACGAAATGAACGGGCTGTTGGGCTGGGCGCTTGAGCAGCTTGGGTTCGACGTCACGCGGATGGCCGGCGGCGTGATGCGCGAAGTGATGGGCGATGCGCAAATGGGTAATCACCTGCTGCTGAAAGTGGAATTGCCCGAAGGCCTGTATCTCGCGGATGTTGGCTTCGGCGACGGTCCTATCGAACCGCTTGCGATACTGCCGGGTGAATTCAGCGATGGCCGCTTCGGCTTCGCGCTTTCAGAACCGGAAACAGGCTGGTGGCGGCTGCACAATCATCCGCAAGGCGGCGCCAAATCGTTCGACTTCCGCATTGCGCCCGCCGATGAGAGCCTGCTCGCCTCCAAATGCGCGTATTTGCAGACCTCCGAGATGTCCCCGTTCGTTCAGAATCTCGTTTGTCAGCGGCATACGCTGGAAGGATTTGCGATGCTCCGCGGCCGCGTGCTGCGCCGCCTCACGCCCGATGGGACGGAAGACCGGTTGCTAAATGGCACCGATGAATTGTTGGCCGCGATGCGCGATCACTTCGATCTCAATGTTCGGGAGGCGGCGAGCCTGTGGCCCAAGATCGCCGCCCGGCACGAGGCGATGTTTGCCACCGGGTGATGTTGAGCGAGAGCACCAAGGCGATAGTATCCGGCTTTCAATGCGCGAGAAATGGTCAGGCGGCGGTCTGCTCCGCCGGCCGGTCGGCCACCATAGTCTGCACT
>JAICVV010000347.1 GCA_025935155.1 Alphaproteobacteria bacterium | reverse complement strand
CTGATGCGGGCGGAGCGTGAGCGCTTTCTCACCGAGCAGTGGCCGCCCATTCGCGACACCATCGAACGCCTCGGCCTGGAACTGAGCGAGCTGCTGTATTCGAACAACGGCAGGGATCATTCATGAGCACCATCGAAGCCCACGGTCTGCGCAAGGCATTCAGGAATACCATCGCGCTGGACGGCGTCGATCTCCGCGTGGAAGAGGGCCGCATTCTGGGGCTGATCGGCCCCAACGGGGCCGGCAAGAGCACTCTGCTCAATTGCGTGCTGGGCCTCATTCCGTTTGAGGGTCAGTTGAACGTGATCGGTCTCGATCCGTGGCGCGCCCGCGGCCGGCTGATGCGCGACGTCTGCTTTATTGCCGATGTCGCCGTGCTGCCACGCTGGATGCGGGTGTCGCAGGCCGTCGATTATGTAGAGGGCGTGCATCCACGTTTCGATCGCAGCAAGGCCGAAGCCTTTCTCGCCCGCACGCAAATCAAAAAGACGAGCCGCGTGCGCGAACTGTCCAAGGGGATGGTTACGCAATTGCACCTCGCGCTGGTCATGGCGATCGATGCCAAGCTGCTCGTTCTGGATGAGCCGACGCTGGGACTGGACCTGCTGTTCCGCAAGCAATTTTACGAATCGCTTCTGAACGACTATTTCGACCGCACGCGCACCATCGTCGTCACCACGCATCAGGTTGAAGAGATCCAGCAGATCCTCACCGACATGATGTTCATCGACCGCGGGAAAATCGCGTTCTCCTGCAGCATGGAAGATTTCGAGAGCCGTTATGTCGAGCTGACGGCGCGGCCAGAGTCGGTTGCCGATGCCTACGCACTGAAGCCCATTTATGAGCGCCAGATGCTCGGCCGCACCATGCTGCTTTTCGATGGCGTGGCGCGCGACCGCCTGGCGCCGTTTGGGGACATTCGCACGCCCAGCATCGCCGATCTCTTCGTGGCGGTCATGGGCAACCGCCAACAGGCGCAGGGAGTTGCGGCATGACGACAGCAACCAACATCGATCCCGCCGCGCCGGGCATGCAGACCGTTCGCGCCACAACCTCATCGCGAACGCGGCCGTTCTATTGGTGCCTGCGCCGGGAAATTTGGGAACATCGTGCGATCTACATTGCGCCGCTTGTTGTCGCCGGACTGGTGCTGTTCGGCTATTTCATCCGGCTTTCGCGCCTGCCGCAGGCTGTTCGCCACGCCGCCAATTTGCCGTGGTGGAAGCAGTATCTGGAAGTTGCGCTGCCGTTCGCGCTGGCGATGGCCGCGGTTCTGGTGACAGGCGCCATTGTCGGAGTCTTCTATTGCATAGGCGCGCTGGGCAATGAGCGGCGCGATCGAAGCATCCTGTTCTGGAAATCGCTGCCGGTTTCCGATCTCACCACCGTTCTCGCTAAAGCTACCATCCCGATGGTCGTCATTCCGGTGGTTGTCACGATCGCCGCGCTGATCGTGCAGTTTGTGATGCTGGCGGCGGCGACCGGAGTGCTTGCGGCGAGCGGATCGGGCACGCAGGTGCTCTGGTCGCACTGGTCGTTTGCCCACATGTCGTTGACGCTGATCTACCTCGTCGTGACGGGCACGCTGTGGTACGCGCCGATCTATGGCTGGCTGCTGATGGTATCCGCCTGGGCGCGCCGCATGACGTTTCTCTGGGCTGTGCTCGTGCCGGTCGGCCTTGCGGTTGTCGAACGGATTGCGTTCGACACCAACTATGTCTGGTCGCTCATTCGCTATAGGCTGAAGGGTTTCATCGACCTGGCCTTCACGCAACCGCCGCGCAACACGACGACCATCGATCCCGCTGCACTGATGGCACCGGCTCATTTCTTCGCCAGTCCGGGCTTGTGGATTGGCTTGGTGGTTGCGGTGGCTTTTTTTGCAGCGGCGGTCTGGCTACGCCGCGGCCGCGAACCGGCGTGACGCTCCATGCAATTTTCTTTGGCTAATAAAGCGTAAGGCAGCCAACTTCAAATTCGCGCGTTGCGGAACCGGCCGTTCATAACCAAGGCTTTACGATGGGTGTGTCGGGAGGAAGTGCCGTGCATCGGGTGGGCCGCCGTACCACGCCATCTTTGGGGCAGCACAAGCTGCTCATCGCCATGGTCATTCTGGCGCTTGCCTACTGTCTGGGCGCGCCCTATGCCGCTACGCTGCTCGCGCATTTCGGTTCCTGAACAGCTCCGCATCAGGTTTGCCACCTCCGCATCGCTCTCGTATGAAGGGCCGAATTCCGCCCATACCGAGACCTGCCTCGCCATGCGCCTGTCCCGCTATTTTTTGCCTACCCTCAAGGAGACGCCCGCCGAGGCGCAGATCGTCTCGCACCGGCTGATGCTGCGCGCCGGCCTGATTCGCCAGGAGGCGGCCGGCATCTATGCCTGGCTCCCCATCGGGTTCCGGGTCCTCAAGAAGATCGAGCAGATCGTGCGCGAGGAGATGAATCGCGCAGGCGCCATCGAAATCCTGATGCCGACCTTGCAGCCCTCGGAGCTGTGGAAGGAAACCGGCCGCTACGATGCCTACGGCCCGGAGATGCTCCGCATCACGGACCGCCACGAACGCGAGCTGCTCTACGGCCCCACCAACGAAGACATGGTGACGGAAATCTTCCGCGCCTATGTGCG
>JAICVV010000076.1 GCA_025935155.1 Alphaproteobacteria bacterium | reverse complement strand
GACGAAGAACAGCTCGCCGCGATGAAGCAGCAGATGGAGAACGCCGGCGGCGTGCTGGAAGGCGGCAAGATGGCGACCACCTTCAACATGCTGCGCGCCAACGACCTCATCTGGGGCTTCGTGGTGAACAACTACCTGCTCGGCAAGGAACCCGCGCCTTTCGATCTGCTCTACTGGAATTCCGATACCACGCGCATGCCGGAAGCGTGCCACCTGTTTTACCTGCGTGAGTTCTACAAGAACAACGCGCTGGCGAAAGGCGAAATGCACTTCGGCGATGTGCGGCTCGATCTCTCGAAAGTGAAAACGCCGATTTACCTGCAAAGCGCGCGCGAGGATCACATCGCGCCCTATGCTTCCGTGTACAAATCCACGCATCTGTTCGGCGGCCCGGTGCGCTTCATCATAGCCGGTAGCGGGCACATCGCCGGTGTGGTCAATCACCCCGACGCGAAGAAATATCAGTACTGGACCAACGATGCGTATGGCGCAGTGGTGAACGGCGCGAACGGGAAAGCCGCGAACGGCAGGTCCAGGACGAAGAGCGCAAAGGCCGCGAACGGCTCCAGCGCATTGGAGTTGCGGCAGCCCTACCCTGCGACTGTGGAGGATTGGTGGGAAGGCGCCACCGAACACCCCGGTTCGTGGTGGCCGGATTGGGATGCGTGGCTGTCGAAGCTCTCGGGCAAGAAGATCGCGGCGCGTCACCCCGGCGACGGCAAGCTGAAAGTCCTCGGCCCCGCCCCCGGCACCTACGTCCTCATCAAGGCGCAGTGATTGGCCGGTTTTCAGATTATCGGCGAGATTTCGCAGGTCGAAACCATCGCTACTGCCTCCGCGATCCGGGAGATCGCCCGATTGCGAAGGCTGTACGGTCGAGGCCGTTGGCGCAAGCGCAAAGGCTTTGCGCGCATTCGGTTAGGGAATGGAACCATGCGGCTGGCCGAGATACACTGGTATGAAGCAAGCGGAATTGGGCGCAAGGAATCAAAGTCAAGGAGCTGCTGTGAAGCCTAGCAAAAAATCCGCCGGTCGATCGCTGGTCGTCTGCATTGAAAACGAGGGATATGCAGCTTCCCTGGAACCGCGAAAAATTTATGTCTCCGTTCCGGATGAAGAGGCGCAGAAGCACGGTTTGCTGCGTGTCATCGATGAATCCGGTGAAGACTATCTTTATCCAAAGACCCTCTTCCGCGCTTTGGAGCTGCCGCCGCCGGTAAAAAGAGCCGTACTGGCTTCGGCCTGATTGGTGAATCGCGCTGTAGGAATCCCTCACCGGCTCGCGGCAGCGTGGCGATCCACATTCCCCTGGGCGGCCGAAGACAACTCTGCGGATAGTGAGCCATGAATTTCCGATGGCCTGTCGCACTAACCACGTTGCTTCTGCTTACAATGCCGGCCCAGGCCGGAGCGGATCGGTTTGGCGTCACATATGTACCCGCGCCACAAGGGCGCGCGCAGATCGAGAAAGCAGCTCAAAGGGACGGCAGCGCCGTGCTCGATTTCGCGCGCAACGCAAATCATTCGGTGCTGCTGGTGCGGCGCACAAAGCCCGGCCGGGCGGAAGTGCATACGGCGCTGACGGATGTCTGGTATGTGATCGACGGCAGCGGAATGCTGGTGACCGGCGGCAAGGCGACAGACGCGAAGGCAATCGCGCCTGAAGAACTGCGAGGCAGCGGCATTTCCGGTGGCATTGCGCGGCATATCGGCAAAGGCGATATCATCGACATTCCGGCCGGCGTGCCGCATTGGGTGAGCAAGATCGATGGCAAAGAACTCGTTTATCTGACAGTGAAAGTCGCAACGCCGAAGCGCTGACGCTCAAAGCAAGCCGGCTGTTTCCGGCAGTCCGAGCATCAAATTCAGATTCTGCACGGCCGCGCCGGCCGCGCCCTTCCCCAAATTATCCAGCACCGCCACCAGCCGCGCCTGCTGCGTCTTGTCGTTGCCGAACACGAACAGTTTCATGCCGTTGGAGTGTTTCAGCAGCTCGGCGTCCAGCGTTTGTAGTGGCGTTGTGTTCTCCACCATCTTCGGAGTCACCGCCCGGCCTTCACGGTGCGCCTTGAGCGCCTCAAGCGGCGCATCGAAGGGCGCCACCTCGACAAGCTTTTCGCTGCGATAGGCTTCGTTCAATGCACGATGCAGATCGAACACTGTTGGCTTGCCCGGCAATGCCCAGAGTTGCAGCGGCACTTCAACGATCATGCCACGATAGAAGCGCCCAACTGTGGGCGCAAACAGGGGCGGATGCGCGAGGCCCGAATGCTTCTGCATCTCCGGCACGTGCTTATGGGCCAGAGTGAGGCCATAGGTGCGCACAGCGGTTTCCACATAGCGCGGCGATTCACGCGCCTCGAATTCCTCGATCATGGATTTGCCGCCGCCGGAGTACCCGGACACGGCATGCACCGTCACCGGAAAATCGGACGGAAGAATTCCGGCACGCACCAGCGGCCGCACCAGCGCGAGGAAGCCGGTGGCATAGCAACCCGGGTTACTCACCCGTTTGGCAGCTGCGATGCGCTCCCGTTGTCCGGGCTCCAGCTCCGGAAAACCGAACACCCAGCCTGGCGCAGTGCGATGGGCCGTCGAGGCATCGAGGATGCGGACGGCTGGATTCTCAACCATCCTTACCGCCTCGCGCGCGGCGTCGTCCGGCAGGCAGAGGATCACCAGATCGGCTTCGTTTAGCGCCTCGCGCCTTGCCGGCGCGCTTTTCCGCTCGGCATCCGCAAGCCGGATGAGTTCGAGGCCGCCCCGATCCGCCAGCCGCTCGCGGATTTCGAGCCCTGTCGTCCCCGCCGCACCGTCAATGAAAATCGTAGCCGTCATGAGTTTCTGCGATTATGCCCTGCAATCCGCCTGTTACGGAATTGACAGAGTTGGGGACTGGTTCTTAGCTGATCCTTCTGGGGGTGCCGAGTCACTCGGCCCGAACGGCGAGGAGGCGATCATGGATTTCAATAAACTCTGGCAGAATTTCACGGACACGCTCCAGAACCACTATATGGACTTCAACGGCCGGGTGGGCCGGGCACAGTTCTGGTATTTCATTCTTGTCTGCGTCGGCATTTCCATTGTCGCCGCAATTATCGACAGCGTGATCGGTATGCGGCTGATCGGGGCCATCGTCGGGCTTGGTCTGCTGCTTCCGACGGCCGGTATGGCGGCGCGCCGCATCCAGGATACCGGCCGCAGCGGACAGCTCGTGTGGATTTGGGTTGCCATCGCCGCAGTGTTCTGGGTTATCGCGCTGCTCACTGCGCTGAGCGGACCTCTGGGCGCCCTCGCCTTCCTCTATTTCTTTTTCACGATCGGATGGCTGATCTCGCTCGCTTATGTCATTGTGACGATTGCGATCATTTATTTCTGCGCCCAACCCGGACAGCCCGACAGCAACACCTACGGCCCGCCGCCGCCTGTGTTCAATCCGGGGCCGGCCACCGCCTGACACGAAAAGGGCGCCCTCGCGGCGCCCTTTTTGCCGTGACGTGAGAGGCTACTGCGGAATTTTCACTTTCTTTTTCGCAGCTTCAAAATCGCGATTCATTTGCTCGCGCTCTTCGTCGGAGAAATTGTCCTTCACATCGGACCAGATGTTGCTCTCTTCTTCGCGGATGTGGTGCTTGAGCAATTCGCGCAAAACCTTGGCCGCCGCCGCAAATTCCACCGAAGATGCGCCCGCCTCGCCGAGGGCTGCTAGCGTTTTGTCGGCGAGGTGGTGCTCGAGATAACCCTCCTTGCCGTCCTGCTCGGCCTCTTTGTCTTTCAGCGCGATCACGGCATCGTACACCACCTTTTCCTCTGCGCGGGAATGCGGCACCAGCGCCGCCTTGATTTTCCTGAGAAGCGTCCTGCGTGTGGCCGCACTTTCTGTGTTTACCAGCTCATCGAGCAGCAGCTGAAGCTCGCGGTGCTCCTTTTTGAGTTTGGTGAGAATGTCCATGTCGCCCTGCGCATAGGTTGCGGGCGTCATGGCATTTTGCGCTCTGCGCGCGGTGGTTCTGATCGTGCCGGTCACACTCATGGCGTCGCCTCTTTACGGATGCGAAAGAGCAACGCGGGCCTCCGGTGCCGGTTCCGCAGAATTGCCCACGGCACAAAACAGGCTTTGACGAAAGCAACGCACGTGCGTTCCACTGGCACTGTGTACCGCCGCGACTTCCTCTGCCTTGCCATCGCCGCTCCAGCCGTCATGACTGCCGCAGCCGGCCGCGCCCAATCGGCCGTGACCGTTTCGCTGCGGCTGACATTGAATGGCGAGCAACCCGGCCCGGAGATTCCGGCAGATTTCACCGGTCTGAGTTACGAGAGCGCCGCTCTCAGCGATCCCTCGATTTTCGCGCCGGACAACATTGAACTGATCGGCTTCTTCCGGCGCTTGGGAAAAGCCGGTGTGCTGCGGATCGGCGGCAACACCAGCGACTACAGCTTGTGGAGTCCTTCTGGCGTATTGGCAAACATTCCGCCGCCAGCAGGGCCCGATCCCGGACGGCGGCAGCCACCACGCCGTCCAATAACGCCGCTCGCGATCCGCAATCTGCGCGGCTTTCTCGCTGCGACGGGCTGGCGCCTGATTTACGGTCTCAATCTCGGGACAGGAACTCTTGGTACCGCGGTGGACGAGGCGGCCTATGTCGCGGGGGAGATGGGACCGAAGCTCGTTGCATTCCAGCTTGGCAATGAGCCCGATCTCTTCAACCGTAACGGCTTGCGCAAATCCGATTACAATTTCGCGCAGTACATGAGCGAATGGCTGCGCTACGCCTCAGCAATCCGTGCTCGCGTCCCGAAGGCGCCGTTCGGCGGACCGGATACGGCTTACACGAGCAACTGGCTGCCAGAATTCGCGAAGCATGCCGGCGGCGAAGTGCAGTTGCTCACGCGGCACTTTTATGCACTCGGCCCTCCGGACGATCCCTCCTCAAGCATCGAGCATTTGCTCGCCCCGCACAACGCACGCTTCCGCGGCTTGCTCGGCGGGATGCGTGCTGCGCAGCAAGCCGCGCCGGACGTGCCTTTCCGCCTCACTGAAACCAATTCCGTCTATGGCGGCGGCAAGGCCGGCGTGAGCGACACATTCGCGTCGGCATTGTGGGGCATCGATTTGATGTACCGCATGGCGTGGGCTGGTGCGGCAGGGATCAATTTCCACGGCGGCCGTTACGGCTGGTATACCCCGATCGCTGGCATCCGCACTGCCGGTTACGCCGCACGCCCCCTCTATTACGGCATGCTGATGTTCGCCGAAGCCGGCACGGGGCAGCTCGTACTCGCAACGCTCGGCAATGGCGCGGCCGCGCCCCTGTTCAGCGCCTATGCGCTCAAAAATTCCGATGGATCGGTGAAGGTCGTCCTGATCAACAAGCACGCAAACCTGGACGTTTCGGTCATCGTTGCCGCGACCAACGGAGCGCACGTAGAGCGGCTGCTCGCGCCGCGTCTCGACGATACCAGAAATTCCACGTTCGCCGGCGCGCGGGTTGGCATCGCCGGCGCGTGGTTACCTAATTCGGCTGAATTCGTGCATAGCCATAACAGAGCCGCGGCCATACCGTTGCCGCGTGCAAGCGCTGCGCTGGTGACACTGCAATAGACGGTTACCGCTTCGAGAACTGGAAGCTGCGGCGTGCCTTGGGGTGGCCGTACTTCTTGCGCTCCACCACGCGAGGGTCGCGGGTGAGGAAGCCGCCCGGCTTTAGCGCCGGACGCAGGCTTGGCTCGAACGCCACCAACGCGCGGCTGATCCCATGACGCACCGCGCCCGCCTGGCCGGACAATCCGCCGCCCGCAACCGATACTACAACATCGAACTGGCCGTCGCGATTGGTGGCGATCAGTGGCTGCCGCAGGATCATCCGCAGCACGGGCCGCGCGAAGTAAATCGTTTCATCCTTGCCGTTGACGGTGACGCGGCCAAGCCCCGGCTTTATCCAGACACGGGCAATCGCGTCCTTCCGCCGGCCAGTCGCATAGGCGCGGCCCTGCTTGTCGCGATTGGCTTTGGGCTGCTCGCTTTCGGCCGTCTGCGGCTTCGCCTTGATGAGCGTGGATTTGAGATCGCCGAAGCTTTTCACATCCGACATGTCAGGCTGCCTTTGCTTTGCGATAGTTGGCGTTCTTGGCGTTCAGTGCGCTCACATCCAGCATCTGCGGCTGCTGCGCTTCATGCGGATGCTCAGTACCGGGGTAAACGCGCAAATTTGAAAGCTGCCGTTTACCCAGCGGTCCGCGCGGGAGCATGCGCTCTACCGCCTTTTCCAAAACCCGCTCAGGATATTTGCCGCTCATGATCGCACCCGCGGTACGTTCCTTGATGCCGCCGATGTAACCGGTGTGCCAATGGTACACCTTGTCCTTCAGCTTGTTGCCGGTGAGCAGCACCTTGGCGGCGTTGATGACGATGACGTTATCGCCGCAATCCATGTGCGGGGTGTAGCTGGGCTTGTGCTTGCCACGCAGACGCATGGCAATAACCGACGCAAGCCGGCCGGCCACTAGGCCTTCGGCGTCGATCAGCACCCATTTCTTTTCAATCTCGGACGGCTTGGCCGAGTAGGTGTTCATAGATGGTCTCCCGGGCGGGAGGCCGCCCAATCGCGAAGGGCGGGCGTTTAGGACCTCCCGCGCGTTTCGTCAAGCAGGAGCGTCCGAAAGACAGGAAAAACACGGGATTCTGCTATACGGTACTATAATACCGTAAAATAGACAAAGGAAAAGCGCGGCCACGATCCCTCGCTCGCCGCGCCCTTAACCCACGCGTCCGTTACCAGTCGCGGGGAACGTTGTAATACGTGTAGGAGGCCTCGCGGATATGGCCGTCGTCCTTCGTAAGGTCATCCAGGTTGTAACATGGCGCCTTTTTGATCATGTCTTCGGACATCGGAACCACGTAGCCGCCCATGTCGGGCTTATAATCGAGCATCGACCACGGAACCGGCGCGTATTTCTCGCCCATTCCCAGCAGGCCGCCGAACCCGAGCGCGGCGAACATGATGTGATCGGATTTTTTGTCCAGAACGACGTCTTCAACCGTGCCGATCTTGTCGCCCGTTGTATTGTAAACAGGCGTACCCTGCACCTTGGAGGCGAGGATTGCTTTCGTGTGACCGCTTGAGGTGGGCATGCATATCTCCCTGAGGGTGGATTATGCGCTGATAACGCCAAGCTGCCCCAGCCGTTCCGGCTGCTACTCGCCGATATTCCCGCTTGCCGCGATGACGCGCCGAACGAATGAATCTATAAGAACGCAATGAGTGCTTCTGTTTCCAACGATCTGGTGCTCGTTCAGCGGCGCGGCGCCGTGCTGCGGCTGACGATGAATCGCGCCTGCGCGCGCAATGCCCTGAGCTCGGCGATGATGTCGGCGCTGCAGAAGACCTTCGACGCAGCGGCGGACGACGATTCTCGCGCGATTGTGCTTGCGGCAGAAGGTTCGGCGTTCTGCGCCGGGCACGATCTGAAGGAAATGACGGCGCTGCGCGGGGAACCCGATCGCGGCCGCGCCGCCTTTGCCGCCACTTTCGCGCAATGCTCGAAGCTGATGCAGACGGTTGTGCGGCATCCCAAGCCGGTGATTGCACAGGTGCAGGGAATCGCAACGGCAGCTGGTTGCCAACTGGTGACGAGCTGCGATCTCGCGGTGGCCTCGCCGGCCGCGCGATTCGCAACGCCGGGGGTGAACATCGGCCTGTTCTGCTCCACCCCGATGGTCGCCCTGTCGCGCAATGTATCGCGGAAGCACGCAATGGAGATGCTGCTGACGGGCGAAACGATTTCCGCCGAGTACGCCCGCAACATCGGATTGGTGAACCGCGTCGTTCCGGCCGCCTCACTCGAAGACGAAACCATCCAGCTTGCGCAGCAGATCGCCTCCAAGCCGCACGCCACGGTGAAGATTGGCAAGGAAGCGTTCTATCGCCAGCTCGAAATGCCGCTCTCGGACGCCTACGATTATGCGTCTCGCGTGATGACAGAAAACATGCTTCACGCGGAATCCGCCGAAGGCATCTGCGCCTTCCTCGAAAAGCGCGAACCCAAATGGCCGGACTGAATACGGATGGTGTGCACGGACACTTG
>JAICVV010000187.1 GCA_025935155.1 Alphaproteobacteria bacterium | reverse complement strand
GTGTCGGTCGGGCCCGATGGCGCCACGCATCAGATGCTGGAGGACCTCGCGCTCATGCGCGTTCTGCCGCGCATGACGGTGCTGAATCCCTGCGATGCGGAAGAGGCGCGCAAAGCGGTTGTGGCGGCCGCGGCGACGAACGCCCCCACCTATATCCGCTTCGGCCGTTCCAAGGTGCCGGTGTTCACGACCGCAGAAACCCCTTTTGAAATTGGAAAGGCGCTCACGCTCTGGAAATCGGAGAAACCGAACGTCGCGGTGCTCGGAACGGGTTCGATGAGCTACAACGCCCTTTGCGCCGCCCGCGCACTGGAAGCGGAGGGCATCGCGTGCATGGTGCTTCACGTGGCCACCGTAAAGCCGCTCGATGAAGACGCGATATTATCCGCGGCCCGCACAGCTGGCCGCGTTGTCACGGTCGAAGAGCACGAAGTCGCAGCCGGGTTCGGCTCCGCAGTCGCGGAGCTCCTCTCCAAGAGACATCCCACAAAAATGGAATTGGTGGGCGTTCAGGACAAGTTCGGGCAATCGGGCACGCCCGAGCAGCTTATCGAGCACTACGGGCTTTCTCCGCCGCATATCGTAGAGGCCGCGCGCCGCTTGATAGCCTGAGACTTCGCGGCGCCTGCTGCTTTATTGAGCCTCAGCTTCGGTTTGGGGGGCGGCGCCTTCCTCGAACAGCGCCTCCGCGTTCACCACCGCTTCGGCAGCGGCTTCTTCTTCAGCGGTGCGTTCGGCCAATACGTCTTCACCGCGGGCCTGACGTTCGGCTTCATCCTCTGTGCGCGCGACGTTGATCGTCACCTTCACCCGCACCTCAGGATGCAGCACCACGCCGATCGGGTGCAGCCCTATCGATTTGATCGCATGGTCGAGTGGCACCTGTGTGCGGCTGATCGAAAATCCGCCGGTGGAGATCGCGTCGGAGATGTCGCGGGGACTAACCGAGCCGTAGAGCTGGCCGCGGTCGCCAGCCTGACGCAGCAGCATGAAGGTCTTGCCCTCAAGCTTCTCCGCCACCTTCTGGGCTTCGCTCCTGCGCTCCAGATTGCGCGCTTCGAGCTGTGCTTTCTGGGTCTGAAAATAGTCGCGGTTCGCCTTCGTGGCGCGAAGGGCTTTCTTCTTGGGCAGCAGGAAATTGCGGGCAAAGCCGTCCTTCACCTTCACTTCGTCGCCCATCTGGCCGAGCTTCTCGACGCGTTCGAGCAGGATCACTTGCATGGCGTTCTCCTACTTCACGACGTAAGGCAAAAGGGCCATAAAGCGGGCGCGCTTGATCGCCTTGGCAAGCAAACGCTGCTTGCCGGTCGAAACCGCTGTAATGCGCGACGGTACAATCTTGCCGCGCTCGGAAATGAAGCGCTGCAACAGCTTGACGTCCTTGTAATCGATTTTGGGCGCATTGGCGCCGGAAAAAGGACATGTCTTCTTGCGGCGGAAGAATGGCCGGCGCTGTCCACCGCCGCGCTCACCGCGTTCACCACCGTAACTCATTGCACCGTCTCCTGGGCAGGCGCGCCTTCGGTCTTGGCTTCTTCTCGCTCCCGCTTGTTCTTGTTCGAGGACTGCTCGAATTTGTCCACCTTGACGCTCATATACCGCAGCACGTCTTCATTAATCTTGAGCTGCCGCTCCAGTTCGTGGATCGCGTTTGCCGGCGCGTTGATGTTGAGGAGCACGTAATGGCCCTTGCGGTTCTTTTTGATACGATAGGCAAGTCCGCGCAGGCCCCAATATTCGTGCTTCTCGACCTTGCCGCCTTCGCCTTCGATGATGGTCTTTAGGTGCGTGGCCAGTGCGTCCACCTGCTGCGCGCTGATGTCCTGGCGCGCGATCAGGAGATGCTCGTAAAGAGCCATGAAAGTCCCTTTCATTGGCCTGCGGAGCCGGACAGGGCAGGGTGCCCAGGCCGGTTATGGATCGCCAAGACGCCGGGCTATCCGGCATGAGCCAACAGATTAGGAGTCTGCCGCTCTCCCGCGACCGCGAGCCGTCATAAGGGGGCGTATAGCGAGGAGTGGCGTAAACCGCAACCCGCTCGCGCCGCTCAACCCTGAGGCTTGGAAGAATGTCACGGCGATGTGCCGCTCGACCGGGAGAGAGTTTGTGCTAGGATCCCAAAGACTTGCCTTGGGGGCAAAGCGTATGCGCGTGTTTATTGTCATTGCTATGGCCGGAGTCCTGGACTGGGGCGCTGCAGGGGCTTCACCCAATTTTCCCTCCGGGGCCGAGGCCAATGAGCACGTGCTCCTCGGCCAGCTCGATTCCACGTGGCAAAGCTGGGTGAAAGAGCAGGCCCGCACCATGGTTTCCTCGGGACGAATCAGCGAGGACCGGGCGCGTTCGCTGGCACAGGGGGCGCGTATGGCCTCCGGGGCTGACGTAAACTCCGTCAGTTTTCTCCTGCTGATGCAGGCCGCCCGCGATGCAGACGCGGACCTGCAGGCCACAATGAATCAGTCCATACAGGCGCGCGCCGAACAGGACGAATTGAGCCAGATTGCGCACAACAAGGCGCCCACAGACTCGCAGTTAAGCCCTGAGACTCAGACCGTTCTTTCCATGAAAGGCCGCACGCGTCCCGTGATGACATGGCGCTCCAACGATACAGGCGAAGCGCCGATCACTCCCTCGACGCCGGCAGCCGACGTCGATCCGGGTGTGCATGTGGACCTGCAGACGGCGATGGATCGCGAAGCAGCTGCGGAAGATGCTCTATCCGCAGCTGCCAAGCGCCTTCCATCCGCTACGGCAGCTGCACATTGAGCTCTGACTGAAAACAAAGGGCGCTGCCTCGGCAGCGCCCTTGTCTTCACGGCCTCAGCGCTGGGCTTGAGACCGACCGGTCCGGCGGGCGGACCCGTCATTTGCCCCTCATGCCTCTTCGGCTGGGCCATCAAACTATCGGACTGGATACTCGGCGCGTCAATCGCGCCGACGATCACGAATTGCATCCCGCAATGCAACACCAAAGGAGCAGAAGCGGTAATCTTCAACTGGCGCGGACGGCCAAGTGTCGAGGCACGCGAGAGCGGCGAAAAGGGAGCGAAGTACTGGCTTCGCTCCCCTTTCACTAAGGCTTACCAGTAACGCCAGGTGCAGACGCGGCGATGATGCCAGCGGCGGCATCTCCATTCGCGATGGCCCCAATAGCGGCCGTGCCACATCCAATGGCCTCTGTGCCAATGATGATGGCCCGGCCCCACCCGCACTACGACGGCTGCCGCCGAAGCCGGCTCGGGGGCCGTGACGGTCGCCAGCGTCCCAGCGCCAAGCAAAACTGCCAAACTCGCTGCAACAAGTATTTTCATGTGATTCCCCTTGATGAAAGTTGCTTCTTATCAGATTCGGCGGGAATCGGACAGGCCTTCTTGCCATATGATGAGAAGCTGCGGGAGTCGCGCCTTGACGGGAGAGAGCAGCCCTGATTTCTCTCGCGGCCCATGAATCGCGCGCTCATCTTCCCAGGCCAGGGCAGCCAGACCGTCGGCATGGGCAAGGCTTTGGCCGACGCTTTCGTGCCAGCCCGAGAGCTCTTCGAAGAAATCGACGAGGCGTTGAAGCAGAACCTTTCCCGTCTGATGTGGGAAGGTCCTGAGGCCGATCTGACCCTCACCCAGAATGCCCAGCCGGCGATCATGGCGGCCAGCATGGCAATCGTCAGGGTGCTGGAACGGGAGGCAGGGGTGGACGTGGCTCGCTATGCCCGTGTGGTGGCGGGCCATTCCCTGGGTGAATACACAGCTCTTTGTGCCGCAGATTCCTTTTCAGTTTCGGACACCGCGCGGCTTCTGCGAACGAGAGGGCAGGCGATGCAGGCGGCTGTCCCAGTCGGGGAGGGCGCCATGAGCGCGCTCCTGGGCGCCGATCTGGCACTGGCGGAAGAGGTAGCGCAACAGGCCACCGGCGAAGCGCCGGAAACCGAAAAGCATCCGGTCTGCGTGGTCGCGAACGACAATGCGCCGGGGCAGATCGTGATCTCAGGGACGGTTGCCGCGGTGGAGCGGGCAGGTGTGATCGCCAAAGCGAAGGGTGTAAAGCGGGTAATCCCGCTGGCGGTCAGCGCGCCGTTTCATTCGCCGCTTATGCAGCCGGCGGCAGAAGAAATGCGCGAGGCATTGGCTGAGGTAACGGTTCGGCCGCCTGCTGCGCCATTGGTCGCCAATGTCACGGCGACAGAGGTTAGCGAGCCGGAAACCATCCGCTGCCTGCTTATCGACCAGATCACTGGCCGCGTCCGATGGCGGGAAAGCGTGCTGACGTTCCGGCATCTCGGCGTGGAAACCACTGTTGAATTCGGCGGCAATAAGGTTCTGACCACGATGGTCAAGCGTATTGACGGTGAATTGCAAACGGTTGCCCTCAACGCACCGGCCGATATCGAAGCATTTGCAAAGGCGGTGTAATGTTCGATCTAACCGGAAAAACCGCACTCGTGACGGGCGCCTCGGGTGGAATCGGCAGCGCCATTGCGCGCCAATTGCATGCACAGGGCGCTACCGTTGTGCTGTCCGGCACCCGCGTGGAAGCTTTGGACGCGCTCAAGAGTGAGGTCGGCGAACGTGCCCATCTCGTGGCCTGCAATCTGGCGGACACCGCGTCCGTCGAAGCATTGCCCAAGAGCGCCGAATCTGTGGCGGGCGCGTCGATCGATATTCTGGTCAACAGTGCCGGCATCACTCGCGACAATCTTTTCATGCGGATGAAGGATGAGGAATGGGAACAAGTACTGGCTGTCAATCTCAGTGCCGCGTTTCGT
This sequence comes from Alphaproteobacteria bacterium, assembly GCA_025935155.1. Lineage (GTDB taxonomy): Bacteria > Pseudomonadota > Alphaproteobacteria > Micropepsales > Micropepsaceae > Rhizomicrobium. Next base: position 193 of record JAICVV010000187.1, on the reverse strand, counting down.
CTTTCCCGCGCCGTTTTACGCAGCATGATGAAAAAGCGGTGGGGCCGCATTGTCTCGATCACTTCTATTGTGGGGGTAACGGGAAATCCCGGGCAGGGGAACTACGCTGCAGCCAAAGCCGCCATCATCGGAATGAGCAAGTCGCTGGCAGCGGAAGTTGCAAGCCGCAATATCACCGTGAATTGCGTCGCAC
>JAICVV010000035.1 GCA_025935155.1 Alphaproteobacteria bacterium | reverse complement strand
TTTTCCGAGGCGCTGTTCAAGGAGACGTCGATGGGGATGACGGTTGTTATCACCAACGAACAACCGGCCACGCAGAATATCGTCGATCCGCGTACGCTTACGGGGCTCATGCCCGCCTCGGCAGCGGCAGTGGCGGAAAACCACCTTGGAAAGGAAGAAGACTACAACTGGCAGCCGCAGCTTTCGCCAGCCGGCCCGCTCACGATCCTTGCCAGCACGGCGGATCAGCGCGCGCTGGTGCTGCGTAACGGCGTCGTCATCGGTGCCGCGCGCGTGAAGATTCCCCCGGGCGAAATCGTTGGCACGCGCGCCGCGACGTTCACCGGCTTCGATGCGCAAGGGCGCGGCAAGTGGTTCTACATCGGACTTACCGGTCACGAAGGCGATAACGGCGAAAGGCTGATTATCGCCGAGCACCGCAACATCGTCATCCCACCGAAATTCTATCGCGAAGTGCGCGATATTCTCGTTCCCGGCACCACGATGGTGCTGGTGGAAGGCTCCCTCGCTGGCGGCGGCGCAGGCGTGCCGCTGACGGTGCTCGCCAGCCAGTGACTTTGGTGCACAGGTTGTCACCTGCAACTGCTATCCGAGAATCGAGGGCACCGGGTATGTCGCGGACGCGGCAATGACCGCAACACCGGCCGCATAGAGCGCGGCCAGAAGCACGAGCGAAATCCAAAATCCCAACTGCACGAAAACGCTGAAGTCGCTTCCCATGGAAGCGAAACGGACCTGTGGTTGCCTGGTTCCGCTTCCCGAATTTGGCAGCGCGCGTGAGAAATGCGCCAGCTGCGACAGACAAATTCCGGCACCTCACGACAGCTCGCGGGAGCGAAGCGCAGGTGGTTCTGGCCGCTAACACACGGGTCGCGGTTGCGCACCGCTTGGCGTTCGCCAAACTCTTTTGCTCATGCTCTTTACGAGGCAGCAATTTCTGATGTCCACCACAATTGCGACATTTTCTATTAAGCATAGTGGTGAACAAAACAACAAAGGGGCCATATGTGGATCATGTTTGAACTATTGTGTTAGCGCGCGTTTAAATTATTAAGCCATCTGAAAAGCGATGGCGATCAAGAGAAGCAATCAGGAGTAGCGACAATGAAGGTTCGTACAATCGTTTCTCGCACTTTTGTTGCTGGCCTCGCGGTAGCGGCCGGTCTGACGATGACGGCACCGGCATGGGCGAGCAATCACGGCGGTAACCAGCTCAGAATCTGTCTCAAGATTTTGAAGCCTCATTGCATTCGTCTCTGATTTGAATCGGGGCGCGCACATCGTACCGATCGGATAAGCGTGCGCGCCCTCCTGCAGCGTTTGGTCCATAATGCAAAGAGTGGAACACGATGGCAGTTTCGCGGTCAGTTAGTCATTCTCCCCGAATTGCTGGGCCAGTGGGAACCGATAGCCGCTGGTCGTATCGGGCGGGCGCGTTGGTTGTCGCTTCAGTGTCCGCAGTTCTCTGGTGGCCGCTCATCCGGTTTCTGCTCTGGCTCGTATGAGAAAAGGCGGAAACTTTGAAGCGGCCTGAACTCAACGATAATTGAGCACACTGCCGTAAAGCGGATAGGCGGACCGCATGTGCCGCGAATCCGGCACCATTATCACTTTGTCCGCTTGCGATGCGCCGAAATCGATCATCCCCGCTTTGGTGAAGGCATCGAATACGAAAGGCAGACTCCTCCCGGCATAAAGATCGGGCTTGTCGGAAAGCCCGAAATGCAGGTGCGGCCCGAGCGAGGGGCCGGTGTTCCCGATTTCGGCGAGCGGCATGCCGGCCTTCACGCGATCGCCCACCTTTACCCGCAAACTTCCGGGATGCAGGTGCAGGTACATCGCGTAGACATGCGGCGCGATCCGGAGCATCACATGATTGCCGCCATAGTCTTCTTTCCTGTCCGGTTTCATTGCCACGTTCGGCGGTGTCTCCGGTTTGCCGTCCTGAATCGAAACCACCGTTCCGTCGGCCACAGCGAGCACGTCCTGTCCGAAAGCGTAGTGCTGTTCGTTTTTGCTCCCATTGCCATCGAAAATTCTGCCGTTCTTCATCTTTGCAAAATCGATAGCAAACGTTTCCGGCGTTTCGATGCGGATACCGTCGATGGCCACGCGAAGGTCGCGGTGGATGTTCGGTTCGCAGCAGCCGCTGGAAATAATCCAGCCTTCACCCCTCACCGGCGGCTGGATCGACATGGCCGGCCGGCGGTCGATCGCAACGTCCGGCGCGTCAACTTCCATTCTGCCGATCATCGGGGTGAGTTCGGAATGTGGCGCGAGAGCGTATGCAATCTTGTGGCTGAGGTGCGGAGGCACAGTATCCGGAGGCAGGATCAAATCAATCTCGACGGCAACCGCGCCTGACGCGGGCACAACCGGCGACGCAGTCCTGGAGAAAAGCGGCTGTGTAGCCGCGGCCAAAGTGTTTCCTTCGATATGCGTGAGCTCTCTGCCGGCGGGATCGAGCACAGTGATGCGCGTGAGCGTCACCGGCTCGGGAAACACGTTCACGGCGAGGAGATCGTATTCAACGTGGTCCTTTCCGTCGTCGGCGCGGACAATCAGCGCGTCGTGAATGGGAGCAACGACGATTGCCGTGAGCTCTTCAGCCTCGCCGGCCAAAGCGCTGGATGCGAAGGCGAACACCGCAGCGGCAACAAAAAACGTCGACATCAGCCTGTCGCCCTTACCCTTAATCGGGGTCAGAATAGAAACTCCACTCACAGCAGCCTCATCTGGCGCTTGCCGTCCTGCGGGGCAGCGGAACGGCACGGCGCTTCGCGGACGCCTCGATCTCCCGGCGGAACCGGTCCGAGCCCACCGCCCAGCCGCCGTTCGCTGCCGTCCGCAGAGCCGCGACGAAATCCGGGCTGAGGTTCTCCCTGATCAACGTCCTGTAGGACTCCTGCCGTTTTTCCACCGTGCGTCCCAGTCGCCGCAGAACGGGGTGAAAGGCGGCCAGTGCATCCTCCCTGCCCTAGCCATGCGCCCGATAGCTGGACCAGCGGTACTGGCGCGGATGCTCCACCATGCGGGCGCGCACCGGATTGAGCTCGATGTAGCGGCAGCAGGCGATGAAGTGTTCGTCCGAATCGATCGGCACCGCGCGGTAGCGGCCCTCCCACAGCGCTCCCGTTCGCCGGTAGAACGCATTGATGTGGCGCACATAGCGGCGCCCAGCGATTGCATCGTCCGCGGCAGGCTTTCAGCCTTCTCCGGCTCCGCCAGCAGATGCACATGGTTGGTCATCAGCACATAGGAATAAACTTTAAGACCGTTCGCCGCCGCGGCGCCGACCAGCCATCCGCGATACTGCGCGTAGTCATCTTCGGCGAAAAATACGGGCTTGCGATCGTTGCCGCGCTGGATCACGTGCAGCGGTTGGCCCTCGATGAAGTAGCGGCCCAAACGCGCCATTGGCTCTCCACTGCGGCAAAGCGATCCTATACGGCAGAATGGAGCCTGTTTCTACTCTGACCCTAAACACTCTAAATACTCGCAATAGCGCCTCACGCGCGACGCTTCACCGGCCGATATAGTCGATCAGCGAACGAACATAAGAAAGCCTGGCTGATCGCCCACCACGGTGACGTGACCTTTGCAGGGGGCGGTGTCCTCCAGCCGAAATACCGCACCGGGTCGAAGACGCCTCGACTCACCAGCCGTCGAAGTGATGGTGAAAACACCTTGCAAAACAATACCGAACTGGACCGCGGGAGTCGGATGGTTGAGACGAGTTTGAAGATCGTGAGCGCCCCAACCCGCTTCAAATCCTCCAAAGAATGCTCGTGAGGTGGACAGGTCGCTTCCAATATGGATGGGAGAGGCCGGGGGCGCAAAATTCATCTCCCGAAGCTCGGTGGTCACGTCCTGAAAATGCGTTTCTCCATCGACTCCGCAATAAAGCCGCGCGTATGTGAAATGGGAAGGTTCGCGCGAATCCTCAACTTGCAATGCGCTGCTGTGTACTGAAGACGCGGCAACGCAGAATACGAACGCTAAGGCCTTGTTCTTCCGGGGCATGGAGCGATTCCGTTCCTTGTTTGTGTAGTCGTGGGTTGCAGAGGAGCTTGCACCGTAAAGGGTGATGACTGAAAGCGTTTGCCAGTTTAATCTTGGACAGTTTCTGCCGCCTCCTGTGCGCAATTCCAATTTCAAGAAGGGCCAACACCAATGTCAAAACGCAATCAAGTCGCTTGGTTTTCCGCAGGGTTGGCGCTCCTTGCGCCCCTTTGCGCCATTCCGGCCAGCGCTGATGTGAGGATTTCCAACGATCCGACCGAGAATATGACCTGCAGCGGCGGCGTATGCAGTCCCACAGCGGAAACAGCTGTCCTGAATGTCGCCGACCTGAGCGGCCTTATCGCCGCCGGTGATGTCACGGTAAACTCAGCGGGTTCTGGTGTGAACGCCTACAATATCGTGATCGCTGCGCCGCTGTCGTGGACGAGCGCCTCCGCGTTGACATTGAACGCAGGCCAAGACATCAGAATCGAGCAGCCGGTAAGCGTTATGGGGAATGCCGGCCTTACGCTGACATACGACAAGTACAACCGCGATCTGTACTTTACGCGCACGGGAAGCATACAATTTTGGGATGCATCCAGCCGCCTGACGATCAACAGAATTCGCTATACACTTGCCGCAGATCTGCCCACCCTGGCCCGTGAGATCGCGGCCAGACCGCAGGGCCACTTTGCGCTCGCGAAGAATTACGACGCGTCGGCGGATGGAACCTATCCAAGTTCGCCCATCCCTCGTCTGGAGGGTGTGTTTGAGGGGCTGAACAACACTATCTCGAATCTTAGGATCGCCGACACCGAAGGTGGAAACGTCGGCCTGTTTGGGTCGAGTCACAATTTGCGGGACATTGGCCTGATCGATGCAAACGTATCGACCAGCGTCACAGACGGTTCCTTCGTCGGCGCCTTGGCCGGCTCCAACTCCGGACAAATCCTCAATGCTTATTCCACCGGTTCGGTCTCTGCTTCCCTAAACGGCAGAACCGCGACCTTTGTTGGTGGCTTGGTTGGGCACAGCAGCAGGATAATCCGGCTGTCTTATTCTACCGCCAGCGTCAGCGGCCCGGGGGAAAGCGGCGGCCTTGTCGGGAAAAAAAGCCAAGGCATTATTGAGCGCTCCTTTGCGGCAGGTGCTGTAACCGGACAGTATGCGGGAGGTCTTGCAGGATTTGACAATGGCCCTGTCGAGAATTCCTTCGCTCTGACCCCTGTGAGCCACGCCGGTTCGCATACCTACCTTGGCGGCCTTGTTGGCCAGCTCGTATCGAGCACTGTCAGGACATCCTATTCGGCGGGGGAGGTGGACAAATCAGGGAATGCCGGCGGCTTTGCCGGTGACTATGGCGATGCGGCCTTTCATTGCTACTGGGACATCGATGCGAGCGGACATAAGCACGGTACTGCCTTTGGCGATGCGCGCGGAGTCAAGGGCTTGACCACGTCGATGATGAAGTCTGGCCTGCCCGAAGGATTCGATCCGGCGGTCTGGGCGAGCGATCCAAACATCAATGGTGGCTATCCTTATCTCATCGCCAATCCACCGCCGGGGCAGGCGTTGGACCATAAGCGAAGTGCAAGGGAGCACTGAAGGACACCGGCCGCGTGAACTCGAGCGCGTCGCTCGCGGCCGCCAGATTCTCACTTCGTCAGTTCATCGTAATAGGGGTCAGAGTGGAAACTCCATGCGGATTGCTTGCACATCTGCCGCTCCCCATCTAACGGTGAAAAGGCGTGCGAATTCAACACGAAAAATAAAGTCGTTCCCCACTGCAATTTCGCCCTTAAACTCGCGCGCATGAACACACACTTTTGTCACGGCCCGGTTCGATTGCCATTCGTCGCGCACGCGTCCGCCAGCGCTGGAAACTCTCCGCGTGCAAGGACGTCCTGTGGCGAGCGCATCCGGCCGGGGAGGGAGATGGATTCCGCGAAATCTAGTCGATGAGGTCTGCTTCCATTCACGAACCAGATGTTGGGACGGCGTGGAATTCGAAGGGAGACCCCTCCATTTTTTTAGGTTCGAATGGGAACTTTTGACTCATTCGCGCTAGTTTCCCGCCACATACGGAGCGCGTGAATGCGCGCCGCGGCTGAACCTTTCTCCCTGTTCGCCAGCGTGCGACGCTTTCCGGCGCAGCGCCGCCGCGGCGGCCAGCCGGAAAATCGCAACCGCCTGAAGCACGGCGGCTTTTCGCGCGCCAGCGCCACGCGCTCGTCAGGCAATGGGTCCGCACCATAAAGGCGCATTCGCGAGGCCGAAGTCCTCCACGCCGCAGGGCAGGTTGGCGGCGGCCCCGCGGCTTGCTATCCACAGGACAGCACAAGGGATTCCCATGGTTCAGCTCACTCTTCCCAAAAGCAGCAAGCCCGTGAAAGGCAAGCGCTGGCCGCGCGCCACCATGCCGGATGGCAAGCGCCGCAAGCGCACCAAGGAGTTCAAAGTCTACCGCTACGATCCGGAGGGCGGTGGCAACCCGCGCATCGATACTTACGGCGTCGATCTCACCGCCTGCGGTCCGATGGTTCTCGACGCGCTCATCAAGATCAAGAACGAGATAGACCCCACGCTCACCTTCCGGCGCTCTTGCCGCGAAGGCGTGTGCGGCTCTTGCGCCATGAACATCGGCGGCGGCAACACGCTCGCCTGCACCAAGGCGATCTCCGATATTTCCGGTTCGGTGAACATCTATCCGCTGCCGCACCTGCCGGTGGTGAAAGACCTCGTGCCGGACATGACGAACTTTTACGCGCAATACGCGTCCATCCGTCCGTACCTGCGCACCAAAACCGCCGAGCCGGAAAAGGAATGGCGGCAGACGCCGGAAGATCGCGCGAAGCTGAATGGATTGTACGAGTGCATCCTGTGCGCCTGCTGCTCCACGTCGTGTCCCAGCTATTGGTGGAATTCGGAGCGGTATCTTGGGCCGGCAGCGCTACTGCAAGCCTATCGCTGGATTGCCGATAGCCGCGACGACTATGCCGGCGAGCGGCTGGACGATTTGGAGGATCCCTTCCGGTTATACCGCTGTCACACGATTATGAATTGCGCGGAAACCTGCCCCAAGGGCCTGAATCCCGCCCGCGCTATCGGCAAGATCAAGGAAGCACTGGTGAAGCGCAGCGTGTAAGCATTGCGGAACAGATGACGTAAGCGTCAGGTGAAGGAACCGGGCGCGGCCGCCAGCCGTTTTTTGGATGGGTGCCGGCGGCGAAAACCATCAAGGAGATGCCCCATGCGTTGTCATCATTTGCTGAGTTCTGCTGCCGCCCTCGGCGTGGCGGGACTGTTGTTTGCAGTCATGCCGGCTTCGGCACAGGAATACGGCTCCTATGGCGCTTACGGTCCTCCGAATGAGGAAGTGATTGTGACCGCGCCGCCTCCGGCGGCATTCCAGGAGGAATATTCCGGACGGCAATCGTTGACGATGCCGCCCGAGAAAGTCTCTCTGTCGCAACGCGTGCGGTACGACGATCTGGATTTAACCACCGGGCAGGGCGCGCACGAACTGCGCCGTCGCGTGGCCTATGCGGCGAGGGCGGTGTGCGGCACGTTGCGTGAGGCCTATCCATTTCATCAGCTGACGTCGGCGCGGCGCTGTTATCCTGAGGCGATGCGCAACGCGATGGTTCACGCCAACGAGGCGATCAGCGATGCGCGCGAATCGTACGCCTACGGTTACGGCTACGAGACGTACTAAGCGCCAGGCGTGCTAAGCCGCCGCCGATCTGGTGAGTCCGGCGCGTAGCTGGAGGAATCGCCACATCAATGCGGCGGCGGCTTCGGTTGTGCGGCTCTGCGGTTTTGCGCCCACGGCCTTGGCCACCATCTGCACCAGCTTGCGGATGTGATGGCGCCGGTAGATTTGTCCGCTGCGCGCGAAAGATTGTTTGGCATAAAGCGCGCGTATGTAAGGCTTCGCCGCCTCTTCTTCAGGCGCCACATTGGCGCAGTAATATGCGTAGGCGAGCTCGTCATCGCCGGATTCGTTGATGCGGCCGATAGCCACCAGCAGCCGCCGCCAGAACGGAAGCTCCGGTTCATCCTGCGCATGCAGCGTATCGAAGAAGAGCCGGTAGTGACGGAACTCGTCCGCCGCGATGCGGCCGGCAATCTCCTTCAGCACCGGCTCATCCGTCGTGTCGCGGATGGCGCTGTAATAGGACGAGGTGCCGGACTCCACCACGCAGCGCGCGATCATCTCGCCGCGCCTGCTGCCGCGGACGGACGTCGTTTCTTCACTGGCAAAGTGCGGAGGCCGGTAGCCGGCATGAAAGCGGGCAAAGGCCTGCTCGAAATTCCAGGTTGGATCGGCCATCTCCGCCCAGCGGCCAAGCGCCAGGCCGTGCTGCGCTTCTTCTTCGCCCCAGCGCTGGAAATCCGTGATGCTGGTTTCGGCCCCGCCGAAGATGCGCGAGAGATAGCTGACGTAAGCCGGCGCGTTGTACTCGACCATCGCCGCGGCCTTCACCGCAGCAATCATGCCGGGGTCGGCTTTGGAGGGGTCGAACTGCTCCCAGGGAATGTCGTCCAGGTTCCAGCCTGCTGAGTAAACCGTTCCGCCTGCCATGCCTCGTCCGGGTTGAGATGCCGCGATTCTCTGTGAACGTCTTATAGCAAACCCCGTTGCGGGGCTGTACAGCCTGGAACTCAGGGACTTTTGACCAAAGTTTCCACCTGATTACCGGCTCCTTGTGCTAAGAAAAAGGCGGAGTTGGAGGCGCATGGAACAGCTGCTGGAACTGGCGCGGGAGCGCAAGCTCGACCGGGTGGGGGCGACCTACGCAGTGGTGGCCTGGATTCTGGTCCAGGCTGCCTCGATCGCCTTACCGGCTTTTAATGCGCCGCCATGGGGGCTGCGCTGGCTGATCGTGGCCGCCATGATCGGCTTTCCGCTGGTTCTCGTCCTTGCTTGGCTGAACTACGGCCGCGCGCCAGCTGCTTCCAGCACCGCCAAACCATTTGAGGGCAAGGACTGGCTGCTCACCGGTCTGATCGGATTGGTCGCCGTGCTGCTGATTGTGCAACTCGCGTTCGATTATCGCTGGCACCATGTATCGGCGTCTCCGGAGAATTCTTCCACGCCAGTTGTTGCTGCGTCCTCCATAGCAGTGCTGCCGTTCGCCAACCTGAGCGGGGATCCCAAGAAGGTCTATTTCAGCGATGGCATCGCAGACCAGTTGATCAGCGAATTGGCGCGCACGCCTTCGCTGCGGGTGGCCGCCCGCAGTTCTTCTTTCGCCTTTCGTGGCAAGGATGTGGATGTCAAAGCCATTGCCAGGGCGCTCAATGTGCGGGCGGTGCTGGAGGGCAGCGTGCGCGAAGACGGCAAGCGCGTCCGCATCGCCGCCGAGCTTGTCGATGCTGCGAACGGGTTTCAAATCTGGTCCGAGAGCTACGACCGCAATCTCACGGACATTCTCAGCCTGCAGGACGATATTGCCCACGCGATTACCGAGGCCGTGGCACAGCGGTTTCTCGGGCACACCGTCGCCGCGAACCGTGCTCCGAAGCCGCGGCCGATCGATCCGGAGGCGTACAAATCCTACCTGCAAGGCCAGTACTATTTCGCGCAGCGGACCAAGGAAGGCATCTTGCGGGCCATCGACCTGTTTACCCGCACGACCGCACTGGCTCCGCAATATGCTGACGGTTTTGCGGCGCTCGCCGATGCGCACGCAACTGCCGCGCTGGATTTTCAAGTTCCTGGCGCTGTGCCAGCGGCGCTTGATGCCGTGAACAAGGCGCTCGCGCTGGATGCGAACAATCCCACTGCGATCATGGCGCGCGTCACCGTGGAATTGCTGCAGTGGCGCTGGCGTGCGGCGGCGGCCGATATGAGGCGCCTCGAGCAGCTGCACGTGAACTCGGCCGCAGTGTGGCACATGCGGGCGATCTTTTTCGACTACATGGGGCTCGCGCAGTTCTGCGGGGCGGCGGAAGAGCAGGCGATCAAGCTCGACCCGCTCTCCTTCATCGATCACTACAATCTGGCGCTCTATCGCATGCGGGAGGGTCGCTTCGACGAGGCGGCGCGGGTTGCAGCGCAAGCCTGGGCGCTGCAGCCCGGCAATCCCGATCTGCAGCAGGTTAACGTGCAGATTGCACTCGGCAAGCACGACATGAAAGGTGCGGAGCAGATTCTTTCGAGGCTGATCGCGCAGGTGGGCGAGGACTCCCCCTACACCGCGGCGGCGCGGTTCTTCATCCTGGTTGCGAAGAAAGACTACCCCGCGGCGCGCAAGTTCGTGGATTCCGTCGCGAAGCGCTTCCCCTCCAGCGATATCACGGCGAACGATCTCGGTATCGCCTATGCGCTCACCGATGACATGGACAAGGCGATGATGTGGTTCCGCCGCGCTGTCGATCTGCACGAAGCGCAATTCCTGCCGGTAACCTACACCAATCCTTTGCCGGCGGAGGTCTATGCCGATCCGCGCTGGAAGGCTTTGCGGGCGCAACCGGAAGTCCGGGATTGGGAAGACGCGCGCCGCGAGATCGCGACCGAATTTCAGGCTGGCGAGTAAAACGTCCGCGAGGGAATGGGCGGATGAATAGTATTGTCGATACCATTCGGAGGCGCGGGCTGGATCGCATTACGGTCGGCTACACCGTAGCCGCATGGGCCACCATTCAGGCGGCAGCCCTGGCCGCCGGCGCCTTCGCGTGGCCGAACTGGATTCCGCAAGCGGCGATTATCGGTGCGCTGGTTGGATTTCCGGTTGCGCTTGTGCTGGCCTGGGCACTGGCTCTGCGGAAAGAGCACGGCAGCGTACTGAAGCCCACGCGCGAGGACATTGTCCTTGCCGGGTCCGGCGTAATGTTGGTCGCGGTTGCCGCCGCCCTGGCTTTATTATTCTGGCCGAAGCACCTGAACCATCAGACGAACATGATTCAGGCGCCCGTGGCCTCGGTTGCCGTGTTGCCGTTCGCCAATGTGAATGGCGATCCCTCAAAACGGTACTTCAGCGACGGGCTTTCAGACGAATTGATCAACGCGCTCGCGCGCATTCCAAGCGTTCGTGTCGCGGCGCGGAGTTCTTCCTTTGCTATCGCCGCCAAGCCTCTCGATGCGCGGGCGATCGCACGCGCGCTGAACGTTCGCGCTGTTTTGGAAGGCAGCGTTCGCGAAGACGGGAATCGCGTCCGCATCGCCGCGCGTCTGGTGAGCGGCGCGGATGGCTTCCAGATATGGTCGCAATCCTATGATCGCGAGATGACGGACGTTCTTGCGCTGCAAGAGGAGATCGCGCGTTCTGTAACCTCCGCTCTTAGTGCGAGGCTTGTCGGGAAGCCGTTGAGAGCGCGAAGTGTGGATCCGGAATCCTACCGCCTCTATTTGCAGGGGAAATTCTACGTTACCCGCGGCAACAAGGACGACCTCGAAAAGGCGCTCCTC
>JAICVV010000459.1 GCA_025935155.1 Alphaproteobacteria bacterium | reverse complement strand
GGGTGTCGGCACTCATGGGCAGGGCGGCTATCTAGGTGCGATCACTGGATTTTGCCAGCGCCGCGAAGCGCGCACCGCGCCGCCGCAGCGTCGATCGCGGTGGGAGCGCCGTCGAGCAGATAGGGATCGGTGAATCGCATGCCGGCCACGTCCCGGCTCTGGACGCTCAATGCCGCGGCAGTCCGAAGCGCGTCGATGATCGCCTGCGCTTGCTGCGGGCCGCGGCTCCACGCCCACCCCGCGCGGGCCGCGAGCAGGAACGGCTGGCCCCCAACCTGCAGCATCACGCTCGCGTCGCCTCGCGGCATACGGCTCAAGCGTACGTGGAACTCCGCCGGTCGGTGCCCATCGGCGCTGAATGAAAAACCGGCGACCGCCTGCACCTTGTCGCTCGGCGCGATTTTCTGCGAACGGGTCAAGGCTTCGCATGTCGCCCCCCGGTCGATCGCGACCCAGGCGCCTCCCGCGAAGATAACTGCGCCGCGCGCCTCGGCGGAACTCGCCGCGGCAAAGAGCAGGATGAACAGGCTCATTCTCACAAGAACGATACTAATCTGCAGCTCCTCACAGGACCATGCAGCAGTAATCATCCAAAATGACAGGTTAACCAAACCAATCTTGTTGTTTAACTTCGGTGGCGTTATTATACTTGCCAAACCCAACTCCTGATGCTAGACGAAGGGCAACAGGAGAGAAGCAATGCCGTCCGTTCTAGCAGCCAAGCACTACCACGATGAGGACGCGGCCTTCGCCTATGTCGAGCGGATCGTTTGGCCGAACGGCCCGGTGTGTCCGCATTGCGGCGGCGTCGAGCGCATCAGCAAAATGGAAGGCTCGGCAACCCGTAAGGGACTGCACAAGTGCTACCAGTGCCGGAAGCAATTCACCGTCCGGCAGGGCACCATTTTTGAAAGCTCCCATGTGCCGCTGCACATCTGGCTACAGGCGATCTTCTTCGTCGCCGGGAGCAAGAAGGGCGTAAGCTCGAACCAGCTTCACCGGACTCTGGGCGTCACCCTCAAAACCGCATGGTTCATGTCGCATCGCATTCGGGAAGCCATGCGCTCCGGCGCGCTTGGCCCCATGACCGGCATTGTCGAGGTCGATGAAACCTACATCGGTCGCAAGGCTGGCCACGGTACTCCGATGGGCGGCGTGGCGCACAAGATGAAGGTGCTTTCGCTTGTGTCGCGTGGCGGCGAAGCGCGTTCATGTGTGTTCGACCGCACCAGCGCAGCCGAGATCATCCCAATCGTGAAGGCCAATGTCGCCAAAGAGGCGCACATTATGACCGATGATCATGCGATTTATCGGCACTCGCTCAAAGACTTCGCCTCTCATTCAATCGTGCGCCACCAGCTCGACGAATATGTTGTCGGCATGGCCTATACCAACACCGTGGAAGGCTATTTCAGCATCTTCAAACGCGGAATGCGCGGCGTCTATCAATGGTGCGCCGAAAAGCACCTTCACCGGTATCTGGCAGAGTTCGACTTCCGCTACTCGAACCGCGTGGCGCTCGGCTGCGACGACAAAGAGCGCGCCGACCGACTGCTTC
>JAICVV010000184.1 GCA_025935155.1 Alphaproteobacteria bacterium | reverse complement strand
GCGCGGCGTTGGCATCCGCTTCAACGGCGCGGAGAAAACCAACGTCGAAGAGTATTGCGTGAGCGAAGGCTGGATTCGCGTGGCAGTGGGCAAGACGGTCGACCGGCACGGCGATCCCATGACGGTGAAGCTGAAGGGCACAGTCGAACCCTACTACCAGCCGGCGTTTGGCAAACCGCGGACGCAGCCCGGGTAAGCTGGTCGCGGCATGGAGCGTGGAGCATAGCAGACGCCCAATGAGTCGAAGATCGGCGGTTCTTGCCCAGCGCCACGGACAAGCCATTCGACGACGAGAGACCGGTTTGCCGCGGGAACTGGCGGATGCATCTCGCGTTTCGGTCACGCCGGGGTGTCTGCTTGGGGGTGCAATGAGCCGTTATCGGCTTTGGTTCTGGGGCTGTTTTGTCCTTTTCTTTGCGGGTTTAGCAGTCGCTAGCCAGCTGGCGCTTGCCCTGGTGGCTGAAGCCGATGAGGTAGGCCCCTCGATGACCCAATTGGGCCAGCTTTCCATCGAGCAGCTCGAAAACGTGGAAATCACCTCGGTTGCGAAGCGGCCACAACCATTGAGCCAGGCCGCCGCCGCCGTTTTCGTGATCACGGCCGAGGACATCCGGAGGTCGGGCGCAACGAGCTTGCCGGAGGTGCTGCGGCTCGCGCCCAATCTGGAGGTCGCGCGCATCAACGCCTTCACCTATACAATCAGCGCTCGCGGCTTCAATTCGCCGGAGTCGTCGAACAAGCTGCTGGTGCTGATCGACGGCCGCAGTGTCTATTCGCCGCTTGGCGGCACGATCTTTTGGCAGGGCATCGATGTGCCGCTTGCTGACATTGAACGGATCGAGGTGATCAGCGGTCCGGGCGGCACGCTCTACGGCGCCAACGCAGTGAACGGCGTCGTCAATATCATCACCAAGTCTTCCGCCGGCACACAGGGCCTGCTGGCCAGTATGGGCGCCGGCAGTGAAGACAGCGGCATGTACGTGCGCTACGGGGGTGCCTTACAGGGCTTCGCCACCTATCGTGCCTATGTCAAGGCGTTTCATCGCGACGACACCGATCCGGTTTCCGCGCTCGACATGACTCAGGATTCGTTTAGCGGCGCGCAAGCCGGCTTTCGGCTGGACGGCGGCGTCGGCCGTGAAACCTTCACGGTGCAAGGAGACCTCTTCGGCAACCGGGTGAAGGACTCGTACGAGAAACTGTGGGGTGGCGACATGCTGGCGCGCTGGGGTCATGCATTCGACGACGGCTCCTCGCTTTCGGTCCAGGCCTATTGGGACAAAAGCGACCGCGATGCCGTTCTGCTGCAGGATCGCCTGCAAACCTACGACCTGCAGGCGCAGCACACTTTTTCCCTAGGCGCGAGCCAGCAGATCGTATGGGGCGGCGAGTTCCGCGTGTGGCGGGAGGCCCTGTTCTCGCAGAGTCCATTTCATTTTCTAAATCCCTCAGCAACGCTAACGCTCGGCAACGCCTTTGCGCAGGACGATATTGCACTCTCAGAAAACCTGAAACTGACCGTTGGCACGAAAGCCGAGTACAACAGCTATTCCGGCCTCGACGTTCTCCCGAATGTGCGCGTTGCCTGGGAGCCTCGGAAGGACACTCTGTTCTGGGCGGCAATTTCGCGCGCGGTACGCACGCCCTCTCGCATCGATCGTGAGTTGATTGCACCGGGAATTCTTATTGCAGCACCACATTTCGGCTCAGAGCAGCTGACAGCGTTTGAAGCGGGCTACCGCGGCGAAATTCTGTCCAAGGTGTCGTTGTCAGTTTCGGGTTACTATAACGACTACAACGACCTGCGTAGCGACCAGTATGCGGTGCCGGACATTTTCCCTGTCCAGCTCCAGAACCACCTGAATGCAAAAACCTATGGCGTCGAGGTCTGGGGCACGTACAGTCCGGCCGATTGGTGGAGGCTGCGCGCCGGGTTCAACAGTTTCCAGCGTTCCCTGAGCCTCGATCCGCAGGCCACCGATCTCACGGAAACCCAGACCGCCGGCCAGGATCCACCGTATCAGGCGCAGCTGCGCTCGGAGATGAATTTCGGTTCGGACTGGGAACTCGATCTTGACCTTCGCAACGTGGCGCATGTGAAGACGCCGGCGCTGGTGAGCTTCGTTCCACAGATTTATCGAACCGTTGCGGTCACACCGAGCTACACGGAGGCCGATGCGCGGGTCGGATGGCGCTTTGCCTCCGGCCTTGAGTTGTCCCTCGACGGCATCAATCTGCTGCACAGCCGGCATCTCGAATTCAACGATCCTTCGAGCTATCCCCCGCGCTCCATTCAGCGCTCTGTGTTCGTGACGCTCAAAGCGGCGCTGTAGATGCTGCGGCGATGGCGCACCGGTATCGTGATCTTCGCCGCGATCACGGCGTTCTCGGCGTTCACGCCCGCTATGTCCGCCGGCGTGGCGCTGGATCGCGAGATCAAAGGGACCTTCCTTTATAAGTTTGCGCCATTCGTGACCTGGCCCGATTCCGCCTTTGCGGCTCCGAATGCCCCATTGGTTATATGCATTTTGGGCGACCCGGGCTTGGCCGATTCCCTTCAGGGCGCTATCGCTGGCCAGCATGACGGGAATCGTCCGCTGGTCATTCGCGCCGTGAGCCGCGCATCGGCCGATTGCCAGGTTTTGTATGTTCCCGGACAGGACGCCAGTTCGGCTGCCGCGGCGATGGCAGCTGCAAAAGGGCGGCCGGTGCTGACGGTTACCGATCTCCCCGTAGATGCAGCGGGACACGGCGTTATCTGCTTTGTCATAGATCAGGGGCACGTTCGCTTCGACATCGACAATGCCGCCGCTGCCGAAAACGGCCTGACGCTCAGCTCCAAATTGCTCGGATTGGCGCGCGTGGTGATAACGAAGGGAGCGTTGCCATGAGCGGCTGGCGCAATGCTGCCGCGCCCCGGCTCACGCTACCGGCGGTGGCGGTTGTCGCGGCCGCTTTCTTGCTGCTCGCCGGCGCAGTGACGGCCCTTTATGAGGACAACCTCTATCGCGAGCAGCAAATCGAAGTCGTCCGCGTTCAGGGGCAGATTCTCGCGTCAGGCGTCGTGGCCGCGCTGGTGTTCAACGACAATCGTGCCGCGCAGGAATACGCAAATGCGATGCAAGCCAACCCGCAGCTTGATGCGGTTGGAGTCTATCCGCGACGGGGACGCGCCGTGGGAGGCTTCATCCGGGCCGGCGAAGCCCCACTGCCAGCCTCGGCCGCAGACGTGAGGCCCACCGTGTCCGCCGGAAAGTTCACTGTGCGTGTTCCGGTTCTGCAGAACGGCGCACCGGTCGGATACGTTTACCTGCGCGCCTCAATCGAACCCTTGGGCCGCAGGCTGGCCCGTTATATCGGAATGGTGCTTCTGGTGACGATGGCAGCGCTGATGCTGTTCGTGTTCGCGCGCGCGCAGAGCGCATTGTCGCGGACCAACGCGGAGCTGGAGAGCCGCGCGGTCGCGCTTTCCGAGGCGAACGCGCGGTTGCAAGTCGAAATGGCCGAGCGCAGCAAGGCGGAGGAGGCTTTGCGTCAGAGCCAAAAAATGGAGGCGATCGGCCAGCTTTCGGGCGGCATCGCACACGACTTCAACAACCTGCTCACGATCGTCAAGGGCAACCTGCACCTGTTGCAGCGCCGTCTTGCACAGGGGCGAAGCGATGTGGAGCGCTACATCCGTTTTGCAACGGAGGGTCTGGACCGCGCGGCGAATCTCACCCAGCGCATTCTCGCCTTTTCGCGCCGCCAGCCCTTGTCGCCAAGGCCGGTCAATTTGTCGGCTTTGGTGGAAGAAATGTCGCCGCTGGTCCGGCATTCGACGGGCGAGCTCGTGAAGCTCGAGCTAAAGCTCGATTCCGACTGGTGGATCGTGTGCGATAGCAACCAGATGGAAAACGTGATCCTGAACCTCGTTATCAATGCCCGCGATGCGATGCCGGAGGGTGGCTCCTTAACCATTTCGACGGACAATTTCACCCTCACCGGGCCGCTGCCGGGACTGCAAGAAGCGCCAGCGGGCGATTATGTCCGGCTGGTTGTGGCCGATACCGGGACCGGGATGCCGGAGGATGTTCGCGCGCAGGCGATCGATCCGTTCTTCACGACCAAGCCCTTGGGAAAGGGCACAGGATTGGGACTGAGCATGACATTCGGCTACGTTCGCCAGTCCGGCGGCTTCCTGGCGATCGACAGCGAAGTGGACCGCGGCACGGCAGTTGTCATTCTCATGCCGAAAGCGCAAACCGCGGATTTGGAGCGTGCAGCATGAGCGAACCGGAACACCACCGCACGATTCTCGTGGCGGAGGACGAAGGCATGCTGCGCATGGCAGCCATCGAGTTGCTGGAGGACGCCGGTTACCGTGTGCTGGAAGCGTTCGACGGAGATCGCGGCTACGAGATTTTGCGATCGGAAGCACCGGTCGATCTTCTGATCAGCGACATAAAGATGCCGGGCCGGAACGGCTACCAGCTGGCGGAGGCAGGCCTTGCCCTGCGGCCCAAACTTCGCGTGCTTTTGATGACGGGCTACGCGCAGGAGCCGCTCCCGCCGGCCATGCGGTCTGCCGGCGTGGAGATCATCTACAAGCCGTTCGATTTCGATGCGCTGGTGGAAACAGCCGGCCGCATGCTTGGAAATGCCTGACTGCTGCCGCGGTCTGCCGCGCTATCGCCATGGCGATCCCATGACGGTGAAACTGAAGGGCAGTGTCGAGCCCTATCACGAGCCCGCTTTCGGAAAGCCGGATTCGCAATAGGAAATAGCCGGAGCGAACTCCCGCCGAGCAGGCGCGCATAACCCGCGGCTTGTAAAGGATTCGGAGCCAGCGCCAAATGCCCGCATTCACCAGACGCATGCTCACGTGCTGGCCGGCGAAACTTTTTTGCGGCGTGCTCCGTACTTGCCGGCATCCCCTGTCCGCAGGGATCAACCAAAGGAAGCAACACCGTGAAGATTCGAACATTCGTGGCCGCGGTCTCAGCCGTGGCCCTCATGGCGCTCGCATGCG
>JAICVV010000174.1 GCA_025935155.1 Alphaproteobacteria bacterium | reverse complement strand
GAGGTGGAAGGCACCATGGGACAAGTGGGCGGCCCGACTTATCTGGTTTCCTCCGAATCGGATGTGGAGGCGCTGGCCATTCCCGAGGATACGCGCGTGGCCTATGTGACGCAGACTACGCTCAGCATCGACGACACCAAATCGATCATCGCCGCGCTGAAGCGAAAGTTCCGCGATGTGGTGGGCCCGGACACCTCCGACATCTGCTACGCCACGCAGAACCGCCAACAGGCGGTGCGTGCGCTGTGCGAAGTGGCGGATGTGGTGCTGGTGGTGGGCGCTAAGAACAGCTCCAACTCCAATCGCCTGCGCGAGATCGGGCAGGAAAGCGGCGTCGACTCCTATCTGATCGCGGATGCGAGCGAACTCGATCCACGGTGGCTGCATGGCAAGGAAACAGTTGGGCTGACGGCCGGCGCTTCCGCGCCCGAAAAACTGGTGCAGGAAGTGATCGAAACGCTCCGGCTGCTCGACCCCGGGCTGGACGTGGAAGAACTGGACGGCAAGAAGGAGCATATCGCCTTCCGTTTGCCGGCCGAATTGCGCAACTGATCGCCCGCGCGTACAGGAGAGATTGTTTTGGGTATTCCGTTCCGACAAGCCGCGAAGATTGGTGCTTACGCGGTGAAGCAGCACCTTAGGGGGCGCAAGCGCTATCCGCTGGTGCTGATGCTGGAGCCCCTGTTCCGCTGCAATCTGGCATGTGCAGGCTGCGGCAAAATCGACTACCCGGATGAGATCCTGAATCAGCGTTTGTCTTACGACGAATGCATGCACGCCATCGGGGAATGCGGCGCGCCCGCCGTCTCCATTGCGGGCGGCGAGCCCCTCCTGCATCGCGAGATGGCGAAGATCGTGCGCGGCTTTACCGAACGCGACAAGTTTGTGATTCTCTGCACCAACGCGCTGCTGCTGGCGAAGAAGATCGACGATTACGAGCCGCATCCGAATTTCTCCTGGTCCATCCATCTGGATGGCGACAAGCCGATGCACGACAAGAGCGTCTGCCTTGACGGCACCTACGAGAAGGCGGTTGAAGCGATCAAGCTGGCGAAGTCGCGTGGGTTCCGTACACAGATCAATTGTACGCTGTTCAACGATGCCGACCCTGAGCGAACCGCGAAATTCTTCGACGAAATGACGGAGTTGGGACTGGACGGCATCACCGTGTCGCCGGGCTATGCCTATGAGCGCGCGCCGGATCAGCAGCACTTCCTCGATCGAGAACGCACGCGCAAGCTGTTCCGCGATATCTTTGCCCGGGGTAACGGCGGCAAGAACTGGGAATTCACCCAGTCCGAACTATTCCTCGATTTCCTGGCCGGCAATCAGACCTACGAATGCTCGCCGTGGAGCATGCCGCTGCGCTGCGTGTTCGGTTGGCAGAAGCCTTGCTACCTACTCGGCGAAGGCTACGCGAGGACCTTCAAGGAGTTGATGGAAGACACCGACTGGGACAAATACGGCGTCGGCAATTACGAGAAGTGCGCCAACTGCATGGTACATTGCGGCTTCGAAGGGACCGCTGTGGCGGATTCCATCAAACATCCCTGGAAAATGATTCCGATCGCGCGCCGCGGCGTGAAAACGGAAGGGCCGATGGCGCCGGACATTTCACTCGCCAATCAACGCCCGGCGGAGTTCGTGTTCTCGCGCCATGTTGAGCATAAGCTAGACGAGATACGGACAGCCAAGTCCCGGCCCAAGACGCTCGAGGCAGCGGAGTAGCGCCTTCATAGCTGTGTTGGTGTCGCGTGCCGTGCGCATGAGGGCGCGGAATTGCGACGGCTCATCCAGCAACGACAGCATCACCGCGGAATAGTCTACCTTGCCCTCCTTGTTCAGGGCGAATGCGGCGGCCGGAGGCAGCGTGTGATGTGCAGCATCTGAGACAGCCCGCAACACGGCGAACGGCAATCCGCGCTCGCTCGCCACCCGCGCCACGAGGTGCGATTCCATATCGGCGGCAACTGCACCTGTTTGTCGAAGGAGCGCTCCCTTTGATTCTTCTGTCAGCAGAACGGAGTCGCTTCCCGCCAAGATTCCCGATTCCGCACCGCACCAACTCGCGAGCGCATTCGACCACGCTTCGTCCGCATGCCAGCGTTCGGCTTGGGCCACGACATCCGTTCCAACCACCACTCTGCCGGTCGCAAGCTCCGGCGACAACGCGCCGCAAATGCCGAAGGAAAGAATCGCGCGGGCGCCGCGATTGACGGCCGCTTCGATCTTCGCTCCCAAGGTGGAATTGTTGCTGCCGGCGATGGCCACATCGCATCTGCCGCGCAGCAGCTTCGCCTCCCGCTGCATACCGGTGACCGCGAGTAATGTCACGCAAACCCGCTTTCCGGAATTGCCGCAACTGGTTGGTTCTCCCCCCGCAACGCGGGGGGAGTGCCGCGAAGCGGCGAGGGGGGCGGAAGCTGCCGCCCCCTCCACCGCCTTCGGCGGTCCCCCTCCCCCGCTACGCGGGGGAGGAACCACACCTTACAGCCCATGAGCAACCCGGCGGGTATTGCTGGCCTTGAGATTGCGGTAACGCGCTAGCGCCCACAGCGGGAAGAATTTCGGATAGCCGTGGTAGCGCAGGTAGAACACGCGCGGGAATCCCCCGCCGGTGTAGTGAAGCTGGTTCCACAATCCCTCTTCGGTTTGCATTTCCTGTAAATACGCGATGCCACGTGCCACCGCGGGGTGATCCACCTCGCCTGCCGCCATCAAGCCCAGCAATGCCCACGCCGTTTGCGAGGCGCTGGAGGGCGCGGGTTTATAGCCCGTGTAATCGAGCCGGTAGCTGTCGCAGCTTTCACCCCAGCCGCCATCTTCGTTCTGAATCGCAATCATCCACTCCGCCGCCTTGCGTATCATCGGGTGCTGGGGATCGACAGCCGCGGCATTCAGGCCGGCCAGCGCAGACCATGTGCCATAGATGTAATTCACGCCCCAGCGCCCGAACCAGCTGCCGTCTTTCAGCTGCACGCGTTCCAGATAATCGATGGCCGCTCTCATGCGCGGCGAATCGAGCGGCTCACCCAGCTGTGCCAGCATGCCGAGGCAGCGGCCCGTCACATCCTCCGTGGGCGGATCGAGCAGCGCGCCATGATCGGCGAAAGGAATGTTGTTGAGATAGTAATACGCGTTGTCGGCATCGAACGCCCCCCAGCCGCCGTTCCTGCTTTGCAGCCCTTCCACCCATTCGCGTCCGCGCGCGATGGCTTCATCGCTGCCGGCACGCTTCGCCGCACGATCGAGCGCCATCACCACCACGGCCGTGTCGTCGAGATCGGGATAATGCGCATTGTTGTACTGGAACGCCCAGCCGCCGGGCCGCACATCCGGCCGCTCGTCCGCCCAGTCGCCTTTCACGTCCAGCACCTGCAACGGTTTCAGCCATTCCAACCCGCGCGCGACGGCATCTTCCGTGCCCTGCGCCTCCATCAGCGCATGGCAGGCAAGCGCGGTATCCCACACCGGTGACACACAAGGCTGGCAGTAGGCTTCATCATCCTTGACGACGAGTAGTTTCTCCACCGAACGCCGCGCGATGGTCCGATGCGGATGCTCCGGCGGATAGCCGAGGCAATCGAACATCATCACCGAATTCGCCATGGCGGGATAAATGGCGCCAAGACCATCTTCGCCATTCAAGCGCTCGACAACGAAATTCTCACACGCGTGAATGGCACGCGCGCGCAGTTTCTTCGGCCAGAACGGATCGAAGCGTTTCAGCAGCCAATCGAGCGCGCTGAAGAACGCAGACCAGCCGCGGCTCTGGTGTGGCGCGCGACTCGGTGCCGGCGAGCCGTGGGGCAGAAACAGCTCCGGCACGTGCACACTGCGCGGATTGCGCGCCCGCGGCTTCAGCGCCTGCAACACCAGCAGCGGCACAATCACCGTGCGCGCCCAGTACGACATTTTCGAGAGATGAATAGGAAACCAGCGCGGCAGGAGAATCAGCTCGGCCGGAACCGTGGGCGTGTTGCTCCAGTCTGTTTCGCCGAACAGCGCCAGCTGAATGCGCGTGAAAACATTGGCGCGATTGGCGCCACCGTGCGCCAAAATGGCCTCGCGCGCCCGCATCATGTGCGCAGCGTCCGGCGAATCTCCGATCATCTTCAGCGCGAAATAGGCCTTCACCGTCGCGCTGATGTCGAACGCGCCATCGTGGTAGAGCGGCCAGCCGCCGTGATCTGCCTGCTTGCGGCGCAGATACACCCCGATCTTGCGCTCCAGCTCGAGGTCCGGCGTCTCACCGAGGTAATGCGTGAGCAGGATGTACTCCGACGGGATCGTGGCGTCCGCCTCCAGCTCGAATACCCAATGGCCGTCGGGACGCTGCTGCGTGAGCAGCGCGCCGGTCGCGCGCGCAATCGCTGTATCGAGTTCGGCGTGGTCGATGGTGAGCGCTTGATCCATGGTGGGAAATTACCGCGTGAGCTCGCGCAGCGCCAATTCCGCGGCACGATGGCCGGACCGCACCGCGCCTTCGATGGTGGCGGGCAAGCCGGTATCAGTCCAGTCGCCCGCGAGAAACAGGTTGCTCCAGCGGGTTTCCGCTTTGGGACGGCGCTTGGCCTGCTCGGGCGTGGCGGCAAAGGTGGCGCGGCGTTCTTTCACAATCTGCCACGGCGGCAATTCGGGGCTGAACCCATGCACGGCCGTCACATCCCGCCACAACGTTTTCGCCAAATCCTCGCGATCGCGATCCACGATGGCATCCGCGCCGGAAACGGTGACCGATATACGATCCGGAAAGGCGAACACCCATTCCGCTGTGCCGCCAATGATTCCGATCATCAGCGGCGCGCCCGCGGACGGCACAACCGCGAAATGCGCATTGACGATGGAGCGGAATTCATTCGGCGCCGGCAAATCAGGCAGCAGGTCGGCTGTCACCCACGCCGGTGTGGCGAGCACCACGTGATCATTTGTACCCAGCGCAATCGGACCATCGGCAACCTCAAGCGTTGTTGCGCGGTCATGCTCAAATTCAATGTGGCGCAGCCGCGAACCAAATCGCACGTCGGCGCCATTGCGCTTCAGAAATTCCAGTGCCGGATCGATGAAGGTGCTGCCGAGATGCGGCGCGGCGATGCGCGGGCGATAAGCCCACCCGCCTTTCATCAACGTTTCACGTAAGATCGCAGCCGCAAGTCCGGCAGAGGCTGTTTCCGGTTCGGTATTCAGCGCTGCAAGCAACAAT
>JAICVV010000161.1 GCA_025935155.1 Alphaproteobacteria bacterium | reverse complement strand
GATCGTTGCGCTGATCGCAGCCATCATCTCCCCAAACATCGGCGCGTCGCTCGATCTGCTTTCGTTGCGCCAGTCGACGAGCACCATGCAGGCCGATTTGCGCGTGGCACGTGCAACAGCCATGCGCACCGGCAATCCCGTTACCATGAAGCCGCTGCCGCGCGGGCGCGGCTATGACTGGATTGGCGGAACCCGGCATTTGCCGGAGAATATCGCGCTGAACATGTCTGGCCCGATTTCCTTCATGGCCGACGGCTCGATGGTGCCCGCCAACATCGCATTGACATCGGGCACGCGCAAAATTCCGCTCGCCATCGATCCCACCACGGGCGCAGTAACGGCGGGAGGCCGCTGATGGAGCGCGAATCGGGCTCGGCGTTGGTCGAGGCGCTGATCGGATCGGCCATCGTCGCGCTGGCTTTGGGCACAATGTTTCATTCCGTCGTCGACAGCGCAGCCCGCAACCGCATGGCGGAGGAGAAGCGCTTTGCGACAATGATCGCACAATCGGAGCTCGCAACGGTCGGGCCCATCGTGCCAGTCGCGCCGGGGGTGACAACGGGCCTGTCGCTTGGCTTTCCCTGGCGCATCCAGATCGAGCCCATGGCAAATCCCCTGCCGGCCAGCAACGCGGGAACGGTGTGGCGCGTGACAGTCTCCGTGCGCAATCCGAAGGGCCGTCAGCTGGCTTCCATTTCAACGCTGGCGCTTGGGCAAGGCAGCTGATCGATGGGAGATCGCTCTGCCGGATACGCGCTTATCGAGATGCTGGCGACACTCATCATTGTCGGCATGACGAGCGCGATGATGGTTTCGGGGTTGGGCACCACGCGCCGCGTGTGGGATCGTGTGGATGCCTCCAATGCGATGGGCGACGCCATTTCAGGCGCCCAGCTTGTCCTGCGGGAGAGAATCGAACGGACATTTCCGGCCACCCGCTACGACAAAATCCCCTCTTACGCGGATTTCGACGGGGTAGCCGACAAGATGATATTTCTGGCTCCGCCCCGCGACGTAGGCGCGCCGTCGGCGTTACGACGTTATCTTTTGTCAATCGCCTCCAATGGCGACCTTCTCCTTTCATCGGTCAGCGATCTCGCCGCCGATCCGAACACGCCAAGCGAGAGTCTCGTGCTGTTGCATCATGTGCAAGGGCTCGATATTGCCTATTTTGGAGTTGCTCCGCCGGACAACAAACCGGCTTGGCGATTTGCCTGGGAGCAGCGGCCCGCGCCGCCCCAGTTGATCCGCATCCGCGTTCAGTTCGCGCCGCAGGATCCGCGCGTCTGGCCGGAATTGCTCATTAAACCTTTTGCGACCGTGGATTCGATGTGCGTGCTTGTGATCAGTACCAAGAGGTGCAGGGGTAGAGCGTGAATTTCAAAGACCTCCTGAACACCGATCATGAAGCGATCATCCAGTGGCTTTTGCATGCCTTCCGCTGGTGGGTGGACGAACTGCTGGGCATGGTTCCAACGGAATGGCGGGACCGCTTCCTGAAGCGGTCCGCCACCATTGCGGAGGTCACCGAGGCCGGCGTGGTTTACCGGGATGAGCAGTCCGGAGAGGTGCTTCAGGAGAAGCCTCGGCGATCGGTGAAGGTGGCGATGCCGGCAGGCCAGGTTTTGTTGAGGCAGATCGATCTTCCGATCCTGCCGGCCAGCGATCTGAAGCGGATGGTCGCACTCGATCTGGACCGACTCACTCCCTTCAAGGCCGATCAGGTGCTGTTCGATTCCGAGATCGTGTCGCGGGACGAGGAGCGCGGCCGGCAGCAGGTGACGATTGGAGTGATCCCACGTCAGGCTGCGATCAGAACGCTTGAGCTTTCGCGGGCCAACAATATCGAACCTGCTGCGATTGGAGTCTCAGCGGGACCAGGCACGCCATCGGCGCTCGACTTTCTTCCTGCTCTTCGGGATATCGAGGGCGGTAGCGCTGCCCGGCGCCGCGCGACATATATCTGGATTGCGGCGGGCGTTCTGCTTGCCTTCAACCTGTTCATGCTCACCTGGCGGGATGCCAGCGCCACCAATCAGCTGCGGGAAGCGGTCGAATCGCAGCAGAGCCCCGTGACAGTAGCAATGCGGCTGCGCGATCAGGTTCAGAAGGAGGCATCGCGGCGTGCGACACTGCTCCGCCTTCAGAAACAGAACGCGCCGCTGCCGGTGCTCGAAGCCGTGTCGCAGGCGCTGCCGGAGGGTGCCTGGGCCGAGCATTATGAATGGAACGGGCGCACCGTTCAGGTCAGGGGCTTCCGCAAGGACACTCCGGATCTGCTGGCGAAAATCGAAGCCTCGCCGCTGCTGCGCAACGCGCGCTCATTGAGCTCCGATCCCCGCGCTGCCATGGCCACCAGCGGCTCGTTCGAACTGGCGGCGGACCGCGAAGGACGCACCCGATGAGACCACTCGCCCAGAGAGAAAGGCGGCTGATCGCCCTCGGAGTGCTGCTCGCCCTGGTAGCAGTGGTCGTGCTCGGAGTGATAGTGCCGGTATTCGGCGGCATGGCGGCGCGCGCGCTGGAGCGCGGCGATCTCGTTGCCACCTACCAGCGCAATCAACGTGTATTGGCAGGCATTCCGGTGTGGCGGGCGCAGGCAGTGGAACAGAAATCCACGGCGTCGAAATTCGCCATTATCGCGCCAACCCAGGCGCTGGCCGCGGAAATGCTGAAGCAGCGCATCAACCGGATGACGAATGAAGAAGGCGGAAGTGTGCAGACAGTTTCGGAAGTTCAGGGCGATACACCCGAAGGCTGGGTGAAAGTCCGGGCCGATCTGCAGCTGACGATGGCGCAATTGTACAAGAGCCTGGCGCGGCTCGAAAGCGAGGCACCTTATGTCGTTGTTGGATACCTTTCGGTCGCGGCCGACCGCGCGCAGAAATCCGGGCATGCTGCCCCGATGGATGTCCGGATTGAAGTCTCATCTCCCGTCAAGGTCAGTCAGCAGCCGTAGCCCGGAGTTGCTTCCCGCGTCGCTTGCCGCATTGCTCCTGATTGCCGCTGGCCTTCAGGTTGCGATGCCATCGTCCACAAGCCTGCCGGAAACCACGCGCTCTGCACCCAAGCCTGCCGCGGAGCCAGCGGAGCCGGTTTCGCAGAATTATGCCGCCGTGCTTCAGCGGCCCATTTTCGCACCGGATCGCGCTCCGGTCGTGCTTCAGGCGGCGGCCACGGGAAACCTGAATGGATTTGAAGTTGTCGGAACCGCCATTGCAGGAAACGTTTCGGCCGCTCTCGTGCGGGACAATACCGGGCGGATCATGCGGGTGAAGCCGGATGCGATTCTGCAAGGCTGGCGGCTTGTTTCCATCGATCGCACGCAATTGCTCTTCGACCGCGACGGCGAGCGGCGCACGATTGCGGTAACCGCGGCACCGGCACGCGCCGGCGCCAGCACGCAACTCGCCACCTCGGCTGCAAAGAGCAGCAGCGACGATGACGATGATGATGACGATAGCAGCAGCAACAGCAATAACAGCAACGATGATGATGACGATGATAACTAACTTTCGAATCCGGCTTGCGGCCTATGCGGTGTTCTCGCTGTCATTGGCCGGCGTTGCTTTCGCGCAGCCTCAGCCGCTGACGCAGCCGCCGGTCAGCCAGCCTTCCAACCCCTCCGCGGTTTATCCTGGAACGCAGCAATTCACGGCGGGGCCGCGCACGCCGGCCGGAAGGCCCGGACAGACCAACGACGTCACGCTGAACTTCCCGAATGCCGATGTTCACGAGGTTGCCAAAGCGATTCTTGGCGACATCCTCGGATTGAACTACGCAGTGGATCCGCTGGTTACGGGCACAGTCACCGTGGAGACCGCCCAGCCCGTGGCGCGTGCCGACGTGCTGCCAATTTTCGAGGAAGCCCTGCGCGCCTCGAAGCTCGCGCTGGTGAAGCAGGGCGATGTGTTCACCGTCGTTGCGCTCGACAAAGCGCAGCGCCAGCCGCAGCTGCTGCCGAGCACTTCCGCAGGTTACGGAAACGAAGCCATTCAGCTGCATTACGTCAATGCGACCGATCTGAAGAAGCTGCTCGATCCGCTATTGCCTGAGCACGCGATTGCGGCGGCAGACGCGTCGCGCAACATGCTGCTGATCACCGGCACCGCCGGAGAGCGCAAATCCATCCGTGAACTGGTACGCCAGTTCGATGTGGACTGGATGCACGGCATGTCGTTCGCCCTGCTGGTTCCGCAGCGAACGGATATGCACGTGCTGCTGCCGGAGCTCGACGCCATGGTGAACAGCAAGGATTCGCCAACGGCAGGCCTTGTCAGGCTCATTCCGATCGAGCGGCTGAATGGCATTTTGGCCATTTCCAGCCAGCCGAAATACCTAGCCCAGCTCAAGAAATGGACGGGCATTCTGGATCGCGCGAGCGGTGAGAATGAGCGGAAACTGTTTGTCTATCATGTGCAGAACGGCCGTGCGTCCGACCTGGCCACCGTTCTTGTGGGCGCGTTCGGTGGCACGCCGAATCAGCCAACCCAGTCGACAACGCCAAATTTGACGGCGACCGGACAGGCAACACAAGTGAACAATTACCGGCCTGGCTTCGGCTCTCCGACGACTCCTGGCTCGCCCACCGGCACCGGCGTCCAGCCCGGCATGGGAATAGGCAGCGGCTTGGGTTCACAGTCCGGCTCGACGTTCGGGTCGGGTACAAGCTTCCAGAGCGGGAGCACATTTGGCGCAAACTCCGGCCTCGCGAATGGAACTCAGCTGGGCGAAAACAACACGTCCGGGGCGCAGGGGCAGACCATTGTTTCCCAGACACTGATGCTGCCCGGCCAGGTCACGCCGATCAGCATCACCTCGGACGACGGAAACAACTCGCTCGTCTTCTATTCCACGCCGCGGCAGTACGGTCTTATCCAGGATGCTCTGCGGCAGCTGGATGTGCTTCCGTTACAGGTGCTGATTGAAGCCGCCATCACCGAAGTCACGCTTAACGACAAGCT
The DNA here is from genome assembly GCA_025935155.1 of Alphaproteobacteria bacterium. GTDB lineage: Bacteria > Pseudomonadota > Alphaproteobacteria > Micropepsales > Micropepsaceae > Rhizomicrobium. The sequence goes on along the minus strand of JAICVV010000161.1, from coordinate 496 downwards.
GCAATACGGCGTGCAATGGCGTTTTAGCGGCAGCGGTGGCACAGCCGCTCTTACGCAGGGAACCGATGCTGGCCTTGCGCAAGTGTTTCCCGGCTTCTCCTATTTCTTTGCGACCGCAAACGGGAACATTGCAGCCGCGCTGAACGAACTTTCGGATATCACCCACATCAAGGTGCTTTCGGCGCCGAAGGTGATGGTCCTGAACAATCACACGGCCGCTTTGCAGGTGGGCGATGAAGTTCCCGTTCTGCAGGCGCAGGTCACCTCGACATTGACCAGCGATGCCAGCATCACAAACGAAGTCAATTATGTGAGTACCGGCGTCATCCTGAATGTCACGCCGCGCGTGAACGACAGCGGCCTCGTACTGCTCGACCTGCAGCAGCAGGTGAGCGACGTGTCCAGCACCACCTCGTCGAGCATCAATTCGCCCACCATCCAGCAGCGCATGATTCAAAGCTCGATTGCTGTGAAAGACGGACAGACCATCGCGCTT
>JAICVV010000037.1 GCA_025935155.1 Alphaproteobacteria bacterium | reverse complement strand
GGCGGCGAGATCAGCATGCAGGAATTGGCGGCGCTCTACGCCATGCTTGCCAACGCCGGGGCGCTGAAGCCGCTCCGCTTCACCGCCCGCGATCCTCAAACCCGCGGCACCAAACTTCTCAGCGCCGAAGCGAGTTTCATGGTGCTGAACGCGCTCGGCGATCATGTGCGGCCGGATGAAAGCACGGGTGCGCAACCGGTACGCCTGCCGGTCTACTGGAAAACGGGAACGTCATGGGCCTTCCGCGATGCATGGACCGCCGGAATTTTCGGGCCATACGTGCTGGTCGTGTGGGTGGGAAATTTCGACGGCTCCGGCAATCCGGCGTTCGTCGGCGTCGATGCCGCCGCGCCGCTGTTCTTCCAGATCGTCGATGCCGTGCGCGATGAAAACCCGAAACTCGCCGAACCTGTGCTGCACCCGCCACCCGGCGTGAAACGCGTAGAAATCTGCCTGGCCAGTGGCGATCTGCCGAACCGCTGGTGCCCGCAAACGGGCAGCACATGGTTCATCCCCGGCAAGTCGCCGATCCGCGTGAGCACGGTGCACCGGCCCGTGATGATCGACAACGCGACCGGCCTTGCCGCGTGCCCGCCTTACAACGGCAAGCACGTGCATGAAGAAGTGTACGAGTTTTGGCCGTCCAATCTTGCGGAGGTTTTTGCGCAGGCCGGAATCCCGCGCCGCAAGCCGCCGCGCAATCCGGCGTGCGGCAATGCGGATGCGTGGCAGGGGGCAGGGCCGCAGATTACCTCGCCGTCGCGCGCGAGTGCCTATGCCATGCGATTGGCGAACGGGGGAGCACAGCCCGTCGCGCTCAGCGCCGTCGCCGATGCGGACACGCGCGTGCTCTACTGGTTTGTCGATGAAACTTATGCCGGCCGCACGGCACCGGGCGAAACGCTGTACTGGAAGCCGCCGGCAGCGGGCGGGTATCGCGTGCGCGTGGTCGACGATCATGGCCGCAGCGATGCACGCCCTCTCGCGCTCACTCTGGTCAACTGATGCGGTCTGAGACGGCATGAGAGGCTTGACGAAAACGGAATCAGGTTTCCGCATTGGCGCAATCGCTGGGGTTACGATGACGCGTGCAGTTGCGACGTGGCTCCGGTTTATGGAAATAGCCCAGCGGAAGGTTATGGTGCGGGCATGATCGCCATCGTGAACGCATTCGTACTTTGCTATGCGGCGTTATTTCCGATCGTCAACCCCATCGGCAGCGCGCCGCTCTTTTTGGGACTAACACAATTTGCATCCGAGAAATCACGGAACGCGCTCGCAAGGCGCGTTGCAATTGGCAGTTTCTTCCTGCTGCTCGGGTCTCTTTTCGTGGGCTCTCACGTTTTGGAGTTTTTCGGCATCAGCTTGCCGGTGGTGCGGATTGGCGGCGGACTTGTCGTCACCGCCTTTGGCTGGAAGCTGCTCAATTCCGACGAGAAACCCGACGGAGAGCGTGCAGCCGAGAACGCAACGGCGACGGTCCCCGATGCCTTCTATCCTCTGACCATGCCCCTCACAGTCGGGCCGGGCTCGATTTCCGTCGCGATCACGCTTGGCACCCAGCGGCCGAAAAGCGCCGGCCTTTCCACCCTGGCGCAGTTCGATTTTGGAGCGATTGCCGGGATCGTTGCCATCGTCGGTACCGTCTATCTCTGTTATCGCTTCGCCGAGTCCACAGTTGCCGCTCTCGGAAAGGAGGGCACGAACGTCGTCGTGCGGCTTTCGGCATTCATCATGCTCTGCATCGGGATACAGATCCTGTGGAGTGGCTGGAAAGATTTGGGGCCGGCCTTCCACTGAATTGTGCCCGTTTGTGCGCAGGCGCGGCTACTCGCAGCTTGGAGGCGAGCCTTTCACAAGTTCCAGTTCGCATCTTTTGACATAGCGCAACCGGCAGGAGCCGGAATCTAAACAAAGGACGCGAGAACTCCGGAACGAAACTTTCAAACCCACGTTTTCTCGGCACGCGGAGGAGCACTCGTGGCTCAAATTCTCATTACCGGTGGGGCAGGGTTTATCGGCTCGCATCTCGCGAGGGAACTTTTGGACGCTGGCTACGCGGTCCGCGTGCTGGACAACCTGGATCCGCAGGTCCACGGCGAGGCTTCGCGTCCCGGCTATCTCGGTCCGGATATTGAATTGCTGACCGGCGATGTTTGCGATCGCGACCGCGTGCGCGCGGCGCTCCGCGAAGTGGACATGGTCTGTCACCTCGCGGCCAGAGTGGGCGTGGGGCAGAGCATGTACGAGATCGCGCGCTACACCGAAGCCAACGAGCTCGGCACCGCCATTTTGCTGGAAGAGCTGACGGGCGCCGGTATCGGCAAGTTGCTGGTGGCATCTTCTATGAGCATCTATGGCGAAGGTCTTGCGAGGCTCGGATCGGAGTTCGTGGAACCTCCGCAGCGTTCGCTCGCGCAATTGAAGGCCGGCAACTGGGAACTCCAGAGCGCCGCTGGCCAGACGCTCGATCCCGTTCCGACGCCGGAGACCAAATCGCCGTCGCTCACCTCGGTCTACGCCCTGAACAAATACAGCCAGGAGCGGATGTGCCTGATTTGGGGGCAGGCATATGGCCGTCACGTTACGGCAATGCGCTTCTTCAATGTGTACGGTCCGGATCAGGCGCTTTCAAATCCCTATACCGGCGTGCTCGCGATCTTCGGCGCGCGTCTGCTGAATGGCCGCTCGCCGATGATCTTCGAGGACGGACTTCAGCGCCGCGATTTTGTTCACGTCACAGATGTGGCGCGCGCTTGCCGCCTGGCGCTGGAAAACGACGCCGCCGCCGGCCACGCGATCAATATCGGTTCCGGGCAAAGCCGCAGCGTGCAGGAGGTAGCGCAGACGCTTGGGCGTGCGATGGGCTGCAACCATATCGCGCCGCAAATTACGGGAAAATATCGCGCGGGCGATATCCGGCACTGCTTCGCGGACATCGCGCTTGCGCGCACATTGCTCGGCTTCGAACCGCGGGTGACATTCGAAGACGGCATTGCCGAACTTGTGGAATGGCTGCAGGAACAGGTCGCGACCGATAGCGTCGAGCAGGCGACGGAGGAACTCTCCCGCCGGGGTCTTGTGGCATGAGCGCCACCCCGATCCGGCGTGAGGGGCACATTCTCATCACCGGTGGCGCGGGCTTTTTGGGCACCAATATCGCAGCGGCGCTGGCCGCACGCGGCGACGATGTTCTGATTTTCGACAATCTCTCGCGCGACCATGTGCGGGAAAACGTGAGCTGGCTTCAGCAGCGCTATAGCCATCGCATATCCCTCCGCGCCGCCGATGTGCGCGACCTCGACGCCGCGAACGATGCCGTCCGCGGCGCGCGCGCTGTCATTCATCTTGCGGCGCAGGTCGCAGTCACAACAAGCGTGGCCGATCCCATCGCCGATTTCGAAGTGAACGCTCGCGGGACTCTGAACGTGCTCGAGGCCGTGCGCCGCCATGTTCCGCAGGTGCCGCTGTTGTTCGCGTCAACCAACAAGGTGTACGGCAAACTGCTGCCGATCGAAGCGCTGGCGCGCCAAGGCCAGCGTTACGTGCCGCGGGATCCGCAGGACGCTGCGGGCTTCGGCGAGAGCACGCCTCTGTCGCTCTACAGCCCTTACGGATGTTCCAAAGGCGCGGCTGACCAATACGTTCTGGATTACGCACGCATTTATGGCCTGAAGACAACCGTGTTCCGCATGAGCTGCCTCTACGGCCCGCACCAGTTCGGCAATGAAGATCAGGGCTGGGTGGCGCATTTCCTCATTTCGGCGCTGCGTGGGGAACCGACCTCCATCTATGGCGACGGTTATCAGGTGCGGGATGTGCTGGAAGTCGACGACGCCGTCAGTGCCTATTTGCTCGCGCTGGAAAAAGCCGATGCAGTGTCTGGCGCCGTCTTCAACCTGGGCGGCGGCCCGGAAAATACACTCAGCTTGCGCGAGCTTCTGGACGCAATCGAGCGGATGGAGGGGCGCCCGCCCGCGGTGTCCTTCCACGATTGGCGCCCTGGCGACCAGCCTTGGTATGTGTCGGATACGCGGGCCTTTACGCGCGTGGCGGACTGGACGCCGCAGGTAAACGTCGAAACCGGTTTGCGGCGGCTGCACGACTGGCTGCTCGACTCTTCCGTTGTGCAGCAAGCGCGGAGGGAGGCGGTGGCATGAGGGTTGCGCTCGTCAATCCACCCTGGAGTTTCGAGCACAGCATTTATTTCGGCTGCCGCGAGCCGCACCTGCCGCTAGAGTACGGGAGCTCCAAAGTCCTGCTGGAGCGGGAGGGACACGAAGTTCAGATCTTCGACGGGCATCTGTTCCGCCTGAGCATGCCCGCCCTTTCCGAAGCTGTCCGCCGCTACGGGCCGGACATGACGGTGATCACGACGGCGCCCAGTTACCTGTTCTGGCGCTGTGCGCCGCCTGAATTGCGCGTCCCGCAGCAATTGTTGGAAGAACTCGAAGACGTCGCCGGCCTGAAGGTCGCCGTCGGACCGCACATGTCAACCACGCCTCGCGCGACCATGCAAAAGCTCGGCGTAGATATTGGCGTGCTCGGCGAATGTGAAGAAGCGCTGGTCGGAATTGCCGATGGCGAGCGGGGAATATCCGGTACGGCTGAGCGCGACGGGAACGACGTCCGCGTTCATGGTGGCCCGCGCGCGACGGAATTCGTCAATCTGCCGCCGCTTGCCTGGGGCGCCGAATGGACCGCGCAGCACCGCCATCATCACCACCGTTTCGAAGTGCCTCCGGATGGACCGGGCGCGGAAGTCGAAGCCTCCCGTGGCTGCCCCTATCACTGCACATTTTGCGCAAAGGAGAATTTTCGCGACGGTTATCGCCGTCGCAATCTGACCAATCTGATTGCCGAAATCGACGGGCACATCGCGAACGGCGTCACCTATATCTACTTCATCGACGAGATATTTCTGCCGAATCGTCCGCTGCTGGAATCGCTGATCGGCCGCAACCTCAAATTCGGCGTACAGACCCGCATCGATCTATGGAAACCGGACATGATCCGCCTGTTGGGGAAGGCGGGCTGCGTTTCGATCGAAGCGGGCGTCGAAAGTCTCACACGGGAAGGCCGCGACACCCTTGAGAAGCTCTGCCGTCTGTCCACCGGCGAATTGGCGGACCGGCTTATCCTTGCGCGGGAGAACGTGCCCTTCGTGCAGGCCAATCTTATCGAAATGCCCGGCGACGATGAAACCATGGTCGATCGCTGGCGCGAGAATCTGCGCGCGCACGGGGTGTGGGCCAACGATCCTGTCCCGCTATTCCCATATCCGGGATCTCCGGATTACCGGAAGCTCTGGGGAATGCCGGATGACGGGGCGTGGGAACGAGCCGTCGACTATTATCTCGATCGCTACGGCCATTTCAGTGAAATTCAGGAAGAGCAGCCGTATCCTCTCGATCGGCTTGAGCAGGCGCGTGCCGCATGAGCCCGCCCGCTCCAAGTAAGGTGCTGATGACCACCGATACAGTCGGCGGCGTGTGGACCTTTGCAATGGAACTGTGCGCCGGCTTGGCGAAACACGGAGTGGAAGTCACCCTCCTGTCTATGGGCGGCCTGCCGGACGAGGCGCAGCGGGCCGAGGCTGCGGCGCAGCCTAATCTGCGGCTGGTTGTGACGGGTCACCGCCTTGAATGGATGCAGGATTGCGAACGCGATGTCATCGAATCCGGTGCCGCGCTATTGCAACTCGCGCGCGAGGTGCGGCCGGATGTCGTGCATGTGAACGGCTATTATCACGCCACTCTGCCGCTCAATGCGCCGGTTGTGCTCACGGCGCATTCCTGCGTGGCTTCGTGGTGGCAAGCGTGCAGACGCGATGTCATTCCGCTGGAATGGTGGCGGTACGTGAACTGGGTGTCGGCGGCCGTAAGAAACGCCGCTGTGCTCACGGCGCCCACGCAAATCTTCCTTGATGAGTTTCAGGCAATCCATGGCCGCGCCAATGCGGCACGGACGATCTGGAACGGCCGCCACGCATCCCGTTTCGCCCCCTGTCCAAAGCGCAACATGGTGCTGGCTGCGGGCCGTTTGTGGGATCCGGCGAAGAACATCGCCATGCTGTGCCGCGTTGCGGGTCAGCTGCATGTTCCGGTGATGGTTGCGGGCGACGGAAAATCGACGGACGGCCCGGCAATCGCCCTCGAGAATGTCGCTTGGCTGGGGCGGCTGAGTCACGGCGAATTGGCGGAGCAGATGGCGCAGGCCGCGGTGTTCGCGGCGCCGTCGCGATATGAACCGTTTGGATTGAGCATTCTTGAAGCGGCACTTTCCGGCTGCGCGCTGGTACTGGGCGATATTCCTACATTGCGGGAATTGTGGGACGGCGCCGCGATATTTGTCCACCCGGACGATGAGAACGGATGGCGCGACGCGCTCGGACACCTGACCGAAGACACGAAGCGTGCTTTCGAGTCCGGTCTTCGTGCCCGTGCGCATGCCGCCCGATATTCGGCGGATGCGATGACAGCCGAATATCTCGACGCATACCGCGCAGTCTGCGCGCCACGCGCCGAACACCGGATCAGCGAGGTGGCGGCATGAAGGTCGTCTTTTTCGTGCACGCTATCGCTTCCTGCTGGAACAACGGCAATGCGCATTTTCTGCGTGGGCTTGGCCTGGCCTTGCAGAAACTGGGACATGAGGTGCGGTTTTGCGAACCGCGCGCCAGCTGGAGCGAAACAAATCTGCTGGGCGATTATGGGCCAGAAGCGCTTGCTTCTTTCCGCGCTGTATTTCCCACGCTTCAGCCCGTAAAATACGATCCCGATTATCCCGATCTCGATGCGCTCACGCACGGCGCCGCTCTTGTCGTCGTGCACGAGTGGAATGAGCCGGCGCTTGTTAATGCGATCGGCCGCATGCGCAAACGCGGTGCCCGCTTCACGCTGTTGTTTCAGGACACGCACCACCGCGCCATCACAGCCCCCGATGAGATGCGGAAATTCGATTTGTCCGGCTATGACGGCGTGCTGGCCTTTGGCGAAATCATTGCTGAGATCTACCGTAAGCGCGGCTGGAGCCGGCGAGTATGGGCTTTCCATGAAGCGGCGGACACCTCGACCTTCTATCTGCGCACCGCGGAGCAGGAGAGCGACCTCGTGTGGATCGGCAATTGGGGCGATGAAGAACGTTCGGCCGAGCTGCGCGAATTTCTCATTGAACCCGCTGCGGCGCTCAATTTGCGCACACAGCTCTACGGCGTGCGATACCCCGCGGCGGCTGTTGAGGATCTGAATGCGCGAGAAATTGCATACGGCGGATGGCTTCCCAATCACGAAGCGCCACTTGCCTTTGCAAAGAGCCGTTTCACCGTCCACGTGCCGCGGCGGCCGTATGCGAACGCGCTGCCGGGAATCCCTACCATCCGCGTATTCGAGGCGCTGGCCTGCGGGATCCCGCTGATTTGCGCGCCCTGGAGCGACAGCGAACGGCTTTTTCCCGATGGCTGCTTTCTCAGCGCAGCCGATGGTGACGTTATGCGAGACTGCATGCGTTCGCTGATGGAAGATGCGGAAGTTCGCAGCTCGCTCCGCTCCAACGGTCTTGCGGCCATCGGGGCGCATCACACCTGCGCTCATCGGGCCGATCAGCTGCTCGAGATTTATGCGGCTCTCAATGCAATTGAAGCGAGAGAGGCCGCGTGATGCGTTTTGCCTTCTTCGGCTCCAGCCTCGTTTCCGCCTATTGGAACGGCGCTGCCACCTATTATCGCGGCTTGCTGAAAGCGCTCTCAGAACGCGGGCACGAGGTCCTTTTCTGCGAGCCTGATGCATTCGGACGTCAGGAACACCGCGACATGGACGATCCCGAATGGGCGCGTGTGTTCGCTTTTCCCGCCAATTGCGAAGGAATGGAGGAGGCGCTGAAGCAGGCCCGCGATGCCGATGTGGTGGTGAAATTCAGCGGCCTTGGTGTGCTCGATACCGAACTTGAGCAAGCGGTGCTTGCCAACCGCGGACCACACCAGACGGTCTTGTTCTGGGATGTGGACGCGCCCGCCACACTCGACCGCATGGGCGCGAATGCAGATGACCATTTGCGGCCGCTCCTCCCGCGTTTCGACGCGGTGTTCACTTACGGTGGCGGAGAAGCCGTGATTCAGGCCTACGCGAAGTTTGGCGCGCGCATTTGCGTGCCAATCTATAACGCGCTCGATTCTGCCACACATCATCCCGTCGCGCCCGATCCGCGGTTTGAGGCCGATCTGGCGTTTCTCGGCAATCGTCTGCCGGATCGCGAAGCCAGGGTAGAGGAATTCTTCTTTAGGGCCGCGGCGCGGTTGCCACAGCAGCGATTTCTGATCGGCGGCAATGGCTGGCATGACAAACCGATGCCGCAAAACGTGATGAATGCAGGTCACGTTTATACGCGCGATCACAACGCCTTCAACTGCACGCCGCGCACAGTGCTGAATGTGAACCGCGAGAGCATGGCGCGCTACGGCGCCTCGCCCCCGACGCGAATTTTCGAAGCGGCAGGCGCCGGTGCGTGCATTGTCACCGATTCATGGGACGGCATCGGCATGTTTCTCGAACCCGGCCGCGAAGTTCTGGTCGCGAAGCATGGGGCTGAGGTTGCCGCCTATGTCGAAACGCTAAACGAAAGCGACACGCGGCGGATTGGCGAGGCTGCGCGCAGGCGGGTGCTGGCCCAACACACCTATGATCTCCGCGCGGCAGATGTCGAAGCTATCCTCGAGGGCCGTGGTCAGCTCCGGGAGGCAGTGTGATGGCGAAGATCGTCATTCTCGGCCTCACCATTACCTCTTCATGGGGCAATGGACACGCAACCACCTACCGCGCGCTGGTGAAGGCGCTGGCGCAGCGTGGCCATGATGTCCTGTTTCTCGAGCGGGAGGCGCCTTGGTACAGCGAGCACCGCGACCTCGCGCGGTCGCCTTATGCCCGGATTGCGCTTTACCATAGCGCCGCCGACCTGAAGCACCGCTTTGCTGGCGATATTGCGGAAGCGGATGCTGTGATCGTTGGCTCGTTTGTGCCGGACGGGATCGACATCGGGCATTGGGCGATAGCGGCGGCCAGCAGTCCCGTTGCTTTTTACGACATAGATACTCCTGTCACGCTCGCAAAGCTCGAACGCGAAGAGTGCGATTATCTCTCCACGGCGCTCATCGCAGCATATGACCTCTACCTTTCGTTTACGGGCGGCGCCGCTCTCGATCTTTTGCAGGAGATGGGCAGCCCGCACGCGGCCGCGTTTTATTGTTCCGTCGATCCCGATTTGCACGCGCCGGTGGCAACAGCGCGCAAGTGGGAGCTCGGTTACCTCGGCACCTATTCGCCAGACAGGCAGATCGGGCTTGAACGGATGTTGCTCAAAGTAGCGGCGGCTACACCTGCGAAGTATTTCGTGGCGTGCGGCGCGCAATTCCCGGACACGGTCGCATGGCCGGCCAATGTCTTGCATATCGAGCACATGCCGCCCGCCGCGCATCCCGAATTTTACTGCGCCCAGCGTTTTACCGTGAATGTCACCCGCGATGACATGAAGGCGCTCGGCTTCTCGCCCAGCGTGCGGCTGTTTGAGGCGGCTGCCTGTGGCGTTCCCATTGTCAGCGACAACTGGCCAGGCCTCGATAGCATCTTCACGCTCGGCAAAGAAATTCTTGTCGCGGAAAGCACCGAAGATGTGCTGCACATTCTGCGAAACACAACGCCTGCCAAGCGGAAGGCTATTGCTGCGGCAGCACGGCAGCGCGTCCTGAACGAACACACGGCTGCGCATCGCGCCCTCGAGCTTGAGAGGCTTTTCGATCTGCGCGCGCGGCAAACCCACTCATCTCGTCAGCAAAGAAGGGCGCTGGTTACGTCATGAAAGGAGTTGTGATTCCACAATGAAGCGCATTCTGATTGCCGGCGGGGCTGGATTCCTGGGCTCGCATCTCTGCGAGCGTCTGGTTGGGCGCGGGCATACAGTTGTTTGTGTCGATAATTTCCGTACTGGCCGCCGTGCCAACATTTCGCATCTGCTTTCTCATCCCCGCTTCCGCTTCATGGAGCACGACATCACGCGCCCATTAACTGTTTTGGGAAGGGTGGATGAAATTTACAATTTGGCATGCCCCGCTTCTCCGCCGCATTATCAACGCGATCCGCGCTATACCGTGATGGTGAATGTGCTGGGAGTTGCCAACCTGCTGGACCTTGCGAAGCTCAAGCGGGCGCGGATTCTGCAGGCCTCCACCAGCGAAGTGTATGGCGATCCGCTCAACGAGGAACAGGTGGAATCCGATTGGGGCAATGTGAACTGCACCGGTCCGCGCGCCTGCTACGACGAGGGCAAGCGCTGCGCCGAATCGCTGCTGTTCGATGCATGGCGCCTGTACGATCAACCGATAAAAGTCGTGCGCATCTTCAATACCTATGGGCCCCGGATGGACGAGAACGACGGCCGGATCGTCTCCAACTTCATCACGCAGGCGCTGAACGATCAGCCGATGACGGTGTACGGCGATGGCTCGCAGACGCGCTCTTTCTGCTATGTGGACGACCTTGTGGACGGCCTTATCCGGCTGATGGAATCGCCGCCGGACATCACCGGTCCGATCAATCTCGGCAATCCCGAAGAGCTGACCGTGCTGCGAGTGGCGCAGCGCGTCGCAGCGCTGCTGAAAATGAAGCCGAACATCGTGTTGCGGCCGCTGCCAACGGACGATCCGCGGCGCCGGAGGCCCAACATCGCGCGTGCTCAGGCGCTCCTCGGCTGGAAACCAACGACGCCGCTGGATGTAGGGCTGGTGCGTACGATCACGTATTTCCGCAGGCATCTGGGTGAACCGGTTGCGGCCTTGAAGGCACCAGGACGCGACAAGATCGTTTCTATCGAAGTCGCGCGCGCCGCTCGCGCGTGACCATGGAGGCTTAAATGGCACGGGCAAACGTCACGACAGATAACGGCAAAATCCGCAAATGGGCGGAGGCACGCGGCGGACATCCCGCCACGGTGAAAGACACCGAGCAGGACGGTGAAGCGGGAATTCTCCGGCTGGACTTCAATCCGCCAGACGAGGGCCTGGAGAAAATCTCGTGGGACG
>JAICVV010000038.1 GCA_025935155.1 Alphaproteobacteria bacterium | reverse complement strand
GAGAGTGGAATACGTTTGAAGGCTGCCTCGAGCCGGTCTTCCACCTTTCGCAATCCGACGGATTCTGCGGTGACAGACAGATAAATCCGGCCGCTGATCTTCTCGATACAGGTCCACGGCACGCGAACCACACGCCGTCCGGCAATTGCCGTTATCAATTGGGATACCCAATGTGGAAAGCGCCGGGCATAAGCTCCCGGCCCCACCAACAACGCAGCAACGCTGAGACGAGAGCCGGGCTCGCCATCCAGCTCAACATCGTCGCAGATGCCGCAATTGCGTTCCTCGCAATCCACGATCTGCAGATCGCGCACTTCAGACAGCAATTTGAGCGGAGCCTCGCGCTTCATATCTGGCCCCCGCCTGTCACGAAATAGAGCGGCAGCGCGGCGACCGCTGCGATTACCAGGACGACATAAAAGGTCCAGCCAACGCCATTGGCGAGCCACCCGTTTACATGCTCGCCCATATATTTGCGATCGTTGCCGATCAGCATCAGCGGCAAATAGGTGAGCGGCAGCACCACTACGGAAAACACAATAGACCATTCGACCAGCTCAAGCGGCCTGATGCCGGTGAGCACAATCGCAAGGGCGATACCGAACGTGATGAGCCAAGCGAGCGTGAAGCGCGGCGCTTCGTGCGGGCGTTTGTAGCGGCCCCACTCCCAACCGAAGAACTGCGCGACACTGTATGCTGTCGATAGCCCGGTTTCGACAGCGGCGCCGCTGATGGCGAAGAGCATGCCGAATAACGCGAGCAACAGTCCCGCCGCGCCGAATGGAATGGCGACCTCGAGCGCCGCCGTTCCGGGCATCTGTGGATCGATGTGCAGGGGGCGAAACAGAACGGCTGCGTTGATCATAATGGTGATTGCCAGCATAGAGCCGAGTCCAAACCCGACCGTGGTGGTAAGCCGGTTGACCTTCAGGTCTTTCGGCTTCCAATTCTCCTCAATGCCGCCGGAGGAATAGAAGTAGGTTTCGTACGGGAACATCACCGCGCTCACGATAGCGACAGCAAAGTACGCGAAAACGAGCAGGTCTTTTGCCGGCAGGCCGTGCGGAAATTGGGGCACGAATCCAGCCGCAACGCCGTGCCAGTCCGGATGAATCTGCACCGTCGCGACTGCGAAACAGAGCATCGCAAGGCCAAGCAGGCCGAAGCTGCGCTCGATCCATTTGAACGGCAAAACCCAAATGATCGCAACAAGAGCGAAGGTACTGAGCACTGCAAGCAGCCAGTATGGCCAGCCGGTCAGCAATTGCAGTACCAGCGCCGTGCCCCCGATCTCCGCCGAACAGGTAATGGTGTTGACCACGGAGGAGACCATCAGCGTCGGCAGTCCCCATCGCAAGCCCAGCCGCTGGCGCATGAGATTGAATACGGGCTGTTTGGCGATGGCCGCGATACGTCCGCTCATCTCGCCGTAGCAGGCGATGCCGATGGTAGAGAATGCAAACACCCAGATCAGTGCGAAGCCGAAACGCGAACCGCCTTGCGCCGCGAACACCAACTCGCTGATGTCTACGAACCCGCCAACAGCCGTCATGATGCCGAGCGTGATTTCAATCAGCCCGCCCATGCGGTCCTTCCATGGCGTAGAGTTGCTGCACGATTTGCTTCAGCGCGGCGGAGTCATTCGCTTTCACGGCGTCGATCGCCTGTTGAGCGAGTGCTTTCATCTGCGGTGAAGCTGCGCTCTCCGCTGTGTTGCGGAGCTGGCTGACCGCCTGATTCTTCATCACCGTTGCGTAGGTGGCGGTAACTTTGTGCTGGCTTTCGAGATTGAGAACTTGCGCCGCTTCCGCAGAAATCGAGCGAACGGCGCGAATATCGGAAAGATCATCCGCCCTGCCCGATCCGCAGAGACCGAACAGGGCGGCGAAGATCGCAACGGTTGCGCGCAACGCTTTCGGTTACATCCGCATGGGGCGCGACGACCAGGTGCGCCAGCTCGGAGCGGCCCCCATCTCGCGCTCGCGGCCGCCTTCCTGCGCGGCGTACCACGAGACGGCCGCCCCCAGCAGCAAGGCAACGACCGTGAGGAATGCGATCATCACACCAGCCGAACGCGCCCGCTTCAATGCGTCATGCGCACGGGGAATCGCTTTGCTTACCCGCGCGTCGGCCTCTTCCGGCGAAACGTGCGCGCGAGTGGAAACCAGCATCGTCAAATACTGGCGATCTTCCGGAGAGATCCCATTGTGCCCGGATGTGGTGAGAAGAATGCGGCCCGCCTCCGCGCGCGCATAATTCAGCTCATCGGCAGGCAACGGCCGGTCGGAACGAAACAGCTGATCGAGTTCATAGGCCAGGCTATCTTCGGCGGCGACGGAGGTTGCCGGGCCCGCGGCACCGCTGCCTGGCACAGCCGCCGGCGCAGCCGCATGCACCGCCCCCAGTGCCAGCACTGCGCCGATCACAATGGCCAGTGCCCACGCCAGCAATCCATGCATGCCATCGCGAAATTCCGCTTCGTCCGAGGCAGCCACGTTCGTCAGCCGCGAGCGCATCCGCCCGGCCACATATCCACCGAAGCCGAAGCTCAAAATCGCCACGAAAATCAAATAGATTCCCGACAGGAACCACAGCGCGAACGAAGCATCGCGCCAGGTGGGCGAAGCTGAACTCACGGCAAGCCCAAGCCCGGTTCCAAATGCAAGCAGAACGAACGCAAGTGCCGCCGCTGCGATAGCGCCCGCGATCACTGCGCCCCAATGAACATCGGTGCCCGCAGGCCCGATGGTCCGTTCTTCAACGACGGCCATAGCAGTCTCCTTTTGTTTGCAGAATCAGCGCAGGCCGAAGAACGACAGAATGGCCAGAATCACGACAATCAGGCCGATAAGATAGATCAATCCACCCATATGAGGCTCCCGAGTAAGATAGCGCCCTAACCCCTCCGCAGTGCCAGAAGAACGCGGTTACTCTGCGAAAAGTTGCAATTCTCTATGCCGGGGGCGGAGCGGCCGTCGCATGCGGCGGATTTTTCGGGTTTTCGCCGGAGATGGCGACCTGAAGCTTGGGCATGCCCACAACCTGGTAGGTACCCGAAGCAATGCCCAAGCCCGCAGCTTTGAAGTTCGTGATAATCTCCCGGCTCATGGCGTCCTTGATGCCGCGCACGCCGTGATCGGGAACCACGAATCTCACGCTCATCTCGATCCAGTTGTCCGTCAGGCGCCAGTAAACACGTGGACCAGGATTCTCGTTGCCGAGAAAATAGCGCCGCTTCAGTTCCTCGATCGCGCCCTTCTCCATTTCGGTGTATTTCACGGTGTGCTTGGTGGCGGCGGCGAGGACGATCTCTTCCGATTTGTGCCAATCGGAATCGTACGCGATCGGCACCGCTATTTCCTCGAAGATGTAGGGAAATTCGCGGGTGTAGTTGTAGACCGGCTGATCGAAGATCACAGCGTTCGAGACCGTGACGATGCGCCCCGTGTATTGGCGGCTGTGCACCCACACCGCCGGACTGTCCGCCTGCTCGCCCTTGGCCTCGCCCATTTCCATAACCGTGGTCTGCAGGAACGACAGCTCGATAACATCCCCGCGCACACCGCCGATCACGATGCGATCGCCGACATTGAACACCTTGCCGCGAAGAATGAGAAAATAGCCGGCTATCGCGGTGATGACCCGCTGAATGGCAATAGCGATACCGGCGGTGATGAGGCCAAGAAAAGTCGCCAGGCGCCCCGGATTATCGAACCAGATCGAGATGAGCATCAGGATGACGAGGACGGCGACCAGCAGGCTGATCGCCTGCCTCGTCCAGAATGCCGCGCGGCGCGAGGTGACGCGTCCCGTCAGCTTGATGAGCTTTGACACTGCCCAGCCGAGCAGCGGCACGATTACAAGAACGGCCACAGTCATGGCCACTTTGCGGCCGGTCTCCGGCGTCACGCCCAGAAGATGGACGCCAAAGAATTCGAGCGAGCCGTTCGGGCCGGAAAAATCGATCAAATCGGAATTCCGCAATTTCCGCTGTCAGGAACGCGCGAGAGCGCGGATGAGTGTCCCTTTTAGCTGGACCGGCGGGCGGCCTTTCCCGGAACACCCAAAGGATTCGGCTGCCCGGCCTCCTTCTGCGGCTTTTTGGAGGCGTCCAGGATTTCGTTCACCTCCTCGCCAACAAGAATGACGATGGCCGAAATCCAGATCCAGGTCATAAACCCGATGACGGCGCCGAGCGACCCGTAGGTCTTGTTGAATGTGCCAAAATTGGCCGCATACCAGGAGAACGCCATCGAGGCGACCAGCCAGCCGAATGCGGCGGCAGCACTGCCCCAGCTGATCCACCGCCATGGGATGTCGTTCTTGCCCGGGCCAAAGCGATAAAGGAGGGCAATGCCCAGAGCCAGCACGGCCCACACTACCGGCCAGCGCGCCACCGAAATCAGCATCTCCAGATACCGGCTCCAGCTCATCGAGTTCAGCAGTGCCGGAATGACCATGACAGCGCCGATGGCCAGCAGAACGAACGCGATGGTGCCGGCGGTAAAGGCAAGCGAAACGGCATTCAGCTTAAAGAAACCGCGCGTCTCCTTTTCCTTGAGCACAATATTGAGAGCATCGAACAGTGACTTCATACCGGCGTTGGCGCTCCAGATGGAAAACAGGATTCCGCTGATCGCCGCCAGGCCCAGTGTCTTCTGGCCATTGGTGACCAGACGCTTGATCTGCTCGCCCAGCACCTGCACGGCGCCGCCCGGAAGAACGTTCGACAGCGATGACATATCTGCGTTCATTTTGTGCAGGTCGGCGAACAGGCCGTAAATGGAAACGATTGCGGCGGTGGCGGGGAAGATAGCCAGCAGCAGGAAAAAGGTCACGCCACCGGAAATCGACATCACCCGGTCATCCGAGATCCGTCCGTAGAGCTCTAAAACAAACTGTTTGATCGTCAGATGCCGGGGGATTGCTGGAAGATTTCCTTCTTCGGCGCGGGTCTGTGAAGTGCGTCCGCGCCGTTGCACGCCCATGGCAATAAGTAATGCCGCCAACCCTGCAGAAGCGAGCCGCGCTTTCCATTCCGGCGCGGCCCGTCTGCGGGGATAGGAATCAGTGACGGTAGGCGCTGGTACCGGTATCCCCGCCATCGTCCGTGCCGTAAGTGGTGCCGGTTTCGCCAGACCCAGATTGGCTGCCGGTCATGCCCTGATTTTCGGCTTCGCCTTTCAGCGTCTCGCTTGCCGCTTCGTAGGTGCGCTGCGCGACAGACTTCACCTTTTCGTAGCTTTCGCTGGCGAGATCGCGGGCGCTATCCTTCAGCCTTTCCGCCTGGTCGCCGAGCATCTCGTTCTCGGCCCGCGTCAGTGGAAGCAGCGCGCCGAGCGCCACGCCCAGAGCGAAGCCAACGCCGGCCACCAGCAGCGGCTGTTCGCGCGCCAGCTGACCGATTCCCGAGCTTGTCCGGCTTGCCGTGTGGCTTGCCGCCCGTCCTGTTCGTCTTGCCATTTCGTTTGTCCTTTCCATCAGCGAAGACGCAGCCTGCCCAACGGTATCGGCTGCATCGCTGAACGCCTCTCCGGATTTCTGCAACGCGGCATGTGCGGCATCGGTTGCCACTTGCTGCGCGCGGGCCGCTGCATCTTTTGCTTTATCGACTGTGCGTTCGACGAAACCGGTGTGCGGGCCCTTGTCCTGCCGGGCGCTTTCGCCGACTTGCATGCCGGTGCTGGACAAGTCTGGCGCATTGGATGATCTCGTCCCGCGGCTTTTGCGGGAACTGCTGCTTTCCTCTGACTGAATGGTCATGATGGCCTCCTCTTGCTCAACGCCCCTGTCCGGTTTTGCTCTTATGGCTTCGGAGAGATGACGGATCGCACGCTGCGGGGCGCGTAGCAGTCCGGCTTCGTGCCGATCCCCAAATTCAGGGTAATGGTCGTAATCGAGCCCGTCATGCAGCGGGATTTGCCGCTGCCGCTTCAGCGCATCGGCCAGCAGCAGCCAGGCGATTCCTGCCCCGATGACGGCGAATGGAAGCGGATTTCTTCGGATTTGCCTGCGTGCTTCGCGGGTCACCATCTGGATGAGATCGCGGCCGGCATCCGGCCCCAGCACCTGATTGACGATTTCGCCCGGCGTGGCGCGGCTGCGCAGTTCATCGAGCAGCGCCGCGATATTCGCACGGTGCTGGTCGGACTCTCTTTCCAGCTCGGCAGCTGTTGGGTTCATAAGGCGCCGACCTGCGAGCGCACCGTTGCGGCATCGCGCTTCATCTGCTGCGCAGTTTTGGAGTCAGAAAGCCGTCCGATCTTCAGTCTGCTAATACCGAACCAGACCACAGCGCCTGCAACCAGAATGGCAACAACCGCGACAATCAATGAGGCAAGGGCGAAGGTCAGGCCCAGCAGCATGAGCCCGCCAACCGCCGCCTGCAGCAGAAACACCAGCGCCAAAATCAGCAGGAAAAAGCCGGCCGCTGTAAGCGCAAGGCCGAGGGCCATACTCCGCAGCTTTTCAGCAATCTCGGTCTTGGCGAGCCGTATCTCATTGCGGACCAGAGCGCCAATCTCGCCGATCAGCTCGGAAAACACGGTGCCGATCCCCCGATCCAGGTTCATTCTTCGCCGCTTTCTTCGTCCCCAACGGGCGAGCTTCGCAACAGACGCATCAGCACAAACCCTGCCGCGACCGCGCCGCCAAGGAACACAAAGGGACGTTCCTCGGCGAAATCGGTCGCCATCTGCATCAGGTCGTCCACGCTGCTGTCCCGCAAGGTTCGCGACGCATTGTCGAGCTTGTCCGCGGCCGCATGCACATAATTTGCCGCCAGCGGCACTTCTTTCGCAATTTCGTCGGCAGCACCATGCACCGCCTGCGCGATGTTGCCGATGCGCTCGGCGCCGCGGGCTTTCTGTTCTTCCGCCATGCTGCGCGCGTTGTTGGCGATAGGCTGCATGGCGGCGGAAGCCTGATTTTTCGCCGACTGCGCGAACTCTGAAATTTGCCCCTTCACGCGGCTGGAACGGCTGCTGCCGTTATCTGCTGATGTCTCTGAGTCCGGCGTGTAATCCGCTCCCTCTGCCGAATAGGAGCCGGAGGATTCGTGTTGCGAGCTCATGGGATATCCTTCTGCCTCCGCGGTCTAATGGGTTCTGTTCACCTTGCGGTTAACGGGACGCTACCTCCGGAGTTCCGGCATTTTCCCTTTTCTTTTTGTTCCCGTCGAGAGCCGATCTGCCTTGCATTAAACGTCTGCAATTCCAGCTGCTTGACTCCCATCCTCCGAGCGATACCGCCCGTCCGCTGCTTGCCTTTTCCCCCGAACCGCCTTAGCCCAAATGCGGAACGGGATTTCTGGAGCGGTGCATGCCCACGCAGGGACTCATGGCGGGCAAGCGGGGATTGGTGATGGGCGTGGCCAACGATCGCTCCATCGCCTGGGGTATCGCCAAGGCTTTGCACGATTCCGGCGCGGAGCTCGCCTTCACCTACCAAGGCGACCTGTTCCGCAAGCGTGTGTTGCCACTGGTTGAGCCGCTCAATCCCGCTGCGGTGATCGACTGCGATGTTTCCCAACCAGACTCTCTCGAAGCCGCTTTTGCGGAGCTGCAGCAGAAATGGCCGTCGTTCGATTTTCTGGTCCACGCCATCGCCTTTTCGGACAAGAATCAGCTGCAGGGACGCTATATCGATACCACGCCCGAAAACTTCCGCATGACGATGGACATCTCCTGTTACTCGTTTACCGCCGTGGCGCAGCGCACCGAAAAGCTGATGACGAACGGGGGTAGCATGCTGACGCTCACCTATTACGGCGCCGAGAAGGTCATGCCGCATTACAACGTGATGGGCGTAGCGAAAGCGGCGCTCGAGGCCAGCGTGCGCTACATGGCGGAAGATTTGGGCAAGCGCGCCATCCGCGTGAATGCGATCTCCGCAGGGCCGATCAAGACGCTCGCCTTCGCCGGCATTGCCGATTCCCGCTACATCCTGAAATGGAACGAATACAATTCGCCGCTGCGGCGCACGGTAACGCTGGAGGAAGTGGGATCGGCAGCGCTGTTCCTGCTTTCCGATCTGGGACGCGCCGTGACCGGTGAAACCATGCATGTGGATTGCGGATACCATGCAGTTGGCATGAAGGCCGTGGATGCGCCGGATATTTCCGTACCGAAGCCGGAATGAGTTACAACACCTTCGGCCATCTCTTTCGCGTCACCACGTTTGGCGAAAGCCACGGTCCCGCCCTTGGCTGCGTGGTGGACGGCTGCCCGCCGGGTATTCCGCTGACCGAAGCCGACATTCAGGTGGAGCTGGATCGCAGGCGGCCGGGACAATCGAAGTATGTGAGCCAGCGCAAAGAGCCGGACACCGTTCGGATTTTATCGGGCGTGTTTCAGGACGAACGCATGCCGGCCCAAGTAACAACGGGGACGCCGATTGCACTGCTGATCGAGAATGTGGATGCGAAATCGAAAGATTATTCGGACATTCGCGACAAGTTCCGGCCCGGCCACGCCGATTATACTTACTGGGCCAAATATGGCGTCCGCGACTATCGCGGTGGCGGACGGCAGAGCGCACGGGAAACCGCAACGCGCGTGGCCGCCGGCGCCATCGCCCGCAAGATGCTGCAGCAGATATATTCAGGCATGACGATTCGCGGCGCTCTGATCCAGATGGGGACTGAAACCATCGAACGCGCGCGTTGGGATTGGGAACAGGTGCCTCGCAATCCGTTCTTCTGTCCAGATGCGGATGCCGTCGTTCCGTGGACGGAATATCTGGAACGAATTCGAAAGGCCGGCTCCTCCTGTGGCGCGGTCATCGAAGTGGTGGGCGATGGAATTCCCGCGGGACTCGGCGCTCCGGTTTACGGGAAACTCGATTCCGATCTTGCGGCTGCGATGATGAGCATCAACGCCGTGAAAGGCGTGGAGATTGGCGACGGCTTTGCCGCAGCGATGCTTTCCGGTGAAGAAAATGCGGATGAAATGCGCGCCGGCAACGAAGGCAAGCCGCGTTTCCTTTCCAATCGCGCCGGCGGCATTCTGGGCGGGATTTCCAGCGGCCAGCCACTTGTGGTGCGCTTCGCGGTGAAGCCGACATCCTCCATTCTTTCACCGCGGAAGACCATCGACGTGCATGGCAACGAAACGGAAATCACTACCAAGGGGCGTCACGATCCGTGCGTGGGCATTCGCGCCGTTCCAGTCGGCGAAGCCATGATGGCGCTGGTGCTCGCCGACCACGCGCTGAGGCATCGTGCCCAAATGGGTTAATTCCGCAACTCTTGGCGCCTGTTCCGCTTCGGCTTTTCAAAAACAGCAATTTTCGTCAGATATGCGATGTCTGTGCCGGTCCGCTTCAGGCCGGCGGCTCCGAAAAGCCCATCGAGATCGGCTCTGGCGTAGGACGAATAGTATGGCTCATGCACCAACGATGGGAACACATCGAGCAAGCCATCGAACGCCGGTGCGTCGCCATACTGAAGCGTGTCCGCGAGCACGAAAATGCCGCCGGGTTTCAGCACACGGGTAATCTCCTTCGCAACTTCGGTGCGCACCTTCGGTGGCAACTCGTGAAAGAGAAAGATGCTGATTGCCGCATCGATGCTGGCATTCGGCAGCGGCGTCGCTTCCGCGGGCGCCACGACGAACTCAACATTGCGATGCTTCCGCAGCGTTTGCCTTGCGCGCGCGAGATAGGGTTCCGACAGATCGAGCGCGATGGCGCGAAGCTCTGGCCGCACCGATTTTACAAAGGAGAGAAACCCGCCGGTGCCCGCGCCGATATCGAGCAGCACGGGCTTCTTCACACGTGTTCTGTTGAGAAATTGGGTGACCGGTACCCAGGCTCGGCGGCGCATGGCGTCCGCGGTGCCAGCGAACAGAGCCTCCACCTGAAAATCGTATAGCCGCGCCGAGCGGTCGCTGAGGTAGCCATCGGTCTGGAAATGGAAATTCTGCCGATAGTAGTGCGGCAGACCGTTCGCACGCGTCCGAACTTCGTCATGCGCCTTGCGCTTGTTGCGGGCCACGACGCGAGGCGCATCGACGAGAAAGCGCGTGCTGCCCAGAGCAAGGCGGAACTCCGAGGCGATATCCACGGGCATCGGATAGAGTCCCGCTTCGATATTCTTCCAGTCCTGCACGAAAAGATCGCGCATCGCAGCGAGCGTTGAGGCAAGCGACGGCAGCGGATGCGGCGGCTCTCCGATATCGGAGAAAATTTGCCGCGCCATGACTCGCGCCGCCAAATAATGCGCGCCATAAAATGCGACGCGCGCCGCTTGCGCCGCAGTATAGGTGAGCGCCTGTGCCGTGGTGCTTGCCATGCGTTCTGCTAACGCCAGGTGGGCAGGCGCGATGCAATATCGCTGCCGATGAAAATTTGCGGCTCGGAGGGCGGCGACATGCCCGTTATGCGTTCCGTCCGGGCCACGCACTGCCTTGCGCGAAGTGCGAGGCGGCGGAAGTCGGCCGAATCGTCGATGCTCGAAAGAAAACAGTCATCGTAGTACGGGTACTTGTTGGTGCCGCCGCAACCGAATGAGGTGCGGTCTCGGCGCGCCGCCGTGAGGATCATCCGGTTCGGTGCTTCCAGCGCCCGCAGGAACACACCGGAGAAGCAGGCTGAGATCACCACGATGGTTGGCCGGTCCTCGCAAGCGTTCGACACCATATCGTCCAGCTTTACCGGCGTGAGAATACTTTCGCCGAGAACAAGGCCCGATGGCGAACCGTGCGAGCTGAAATAGAGAAAGCAGCCGCCATGCGCGCGATTGGAGAGCTCCCATAATTTGTCCCTAATGCTGGCGGCATCGGAATGAAGGGGGTGCGTGGCCGGATAGCGATTTGGCCGCACCGAGAATTGGGCGATATTGGATGGATTGAAGCCGATCTGCGCCAGCGCTACCGAAACATCCCGCCGTGCATTGTCGAAAATCTCGCTGGACGAACCGTCATGAGCGTGCCAGTCGCCGGCGACCACAATCACGGCCCAGTCGGAATATCCAGCAGCGCG
>JAICVV010000073.1 GCA_025935155.1 Alphaproteobacteria bacterium | reverse complement strand
CCGCTCCATTTCATCGCTTCTGCCGAGTGGAGTGACGACGTCATCGGGCCCGCAAAAGCTCGCGAACACCGCCTCCACGGTTGTCCCTCCAGTCTTCTGGGTCTTGATGAAAATGAAGTTATGAAGGTAGGAGATCAACATCCTCTAATGACATTCGATCCTCCCGCGAGCACTGCAATAGCGGAGGTGTAAACAACCGCAAAGTAGTTAATCGCCCCGCACGGTGCTTTCGAGCGAAGCGGCCATGCGCTCGTAGGCTTCTGCAAGCCGCAGGAACATCTGGCGCGTATCTTCCAGAATGACGTCGTCGCAGATGACGCGCAGCTCTTCAGCTTTATCGCGAAATTGGCGGGCGCGTGTTCCCCTGTCCATTGACCGTGCGGAGGAGGCACGCCGCAATGTAGCCAGAACCGGCTCCTGCCGAATCCTGTCGTGCGCAGTTGCGAAATCGTCCAATTGGCCCCCTCTAAGCTCAGCTTGCCCGAATTTCGGGCCAGTGCCCAGTCTTGATCGATTCGACCTCGGCGTGAAGACAGGCCTCCTGCACCTGCTCGGCCTCGTCTGCCAATGCCCGCCAGCCAGATGCAAGGCTAAGATAGCTCAACCGGAAATAAGGCAAAGGCGAGGCTTCCGCTTTCTGGATCGCCTCGCGGGCGAGGCGCCTGTAGAACTCCGGACTCTTCAGATTGGGCATGGGGACGTGGATGGACATGAGGTTCCCTCCGGTACCTTTCGCGCCAATCGCAAACGGGGTTCCCTTCCTTTGGTTCCCTTTAGCGGATTCGGCAATCTACAGGCTTTCGGCCAGCCAGCCTTCCTTGCCGCGGCGGAAGCGCTGCCGCGCCACGGTCGCAAAGTTGCCATTTTGCCAGCCGAGCCGCTCAATCGTGACGTTGAAGTCTGCGATACGAAGCAGGTTGAAGGCATTCGTTTCATCGCGCCGCCGCGACGATGCGGCTGTGCCTGCCTGGATGAGCAAGGCGGCGTGCGAGCCGGCATACAATGTTTCGCTGGTAATCGCCTGACTGACATGCAGGTGCCCCGAAAGAACAATATCTACCTTGCAATCCGCAAACGCACGCATGGCGTGTTTGGCGCGTCCCACAACGGCACGCTCGGAGCTGCTCTCGGGCAGCGCGAAGGGATGATGCGTCACCACCACACGCAAAACGTCGCCGGGCATGTGCGCAAATGCTGTGCAGGCCTCCGTGATCTGGGCTCGGCTGATGCGTCCATTCTTAAAGGTGAGTGCGCGCGCCGTGTTGATGCCGAGGACGGCAATTTCGCCATCCGCATAAAACGGCGAAAGATCCGGCGTGATGTAGTGCCGATACGCGGTGAGCGGCATCAGCCAGCGTTTCAGCACATTATAGAGGGGTACATCGTGATTGCCGGGCACCACGACCTGCGGCTGCGGCAACTTTTTCAGAAACTTCCGCGCGGCGGCGAATTGGCGCGCCCGCGCCCGCTGTGTGAGGTCGCCCGAAACCGCAACAATGTCGGGTTCCGCCGCAACGACCGCGCGCTTTAGGCCCTCCAATACCTCGGCATCGGCGCGGCCGAAGTGCAGATCGGAAATGTGCGCGATGGATTTCATGCGTCCGGAACGGCAACGCGTAAGGCCCGCGGACGGCTGCGATAGAGCAGGGGCGTTTGCATCCGCCTCACTTCGCCGTCGAATGCCACGTCGATGCTCCGGCGCCGTGTTTCGATGCGCAGTTCCGGCGTGCCGAATGCAATCGGCGAGCGCGGCTTGCGCGTAACAAAAAATGCCCAGGCTGCCTCTGCCAAGGCGCGGAATCGGCCCACATAGGGCACCTGCACCACCCACAAGATGCCGCTGTCGAGCCGCACCCGTTCGGCAATGCGGGATGCGGCAAACGCGTATTCGTTGTTGCCGACGAAAACAAATCGCGTTTTAGTTTTGACCGTGTGCTGTGACGCTCGTATTCGAACCTTCATGGCGGTCGAGCGCCGCGCCACCGCAATCGCCGCCTGAACAAGCGCCACCCACTTGCTTTTGCCATCGTGCTCCAGGGTCTCCCGCTCACGCACGATTTCGGGGTAAAGCCCGATGCTGGAATTGTTGACGAACACGCGGCCGTTTACTTCGGCGACGTCGACTTCACGCACGCGGCCTGCCAGGGCGCTTTCGACCGCGGCTTCGATCTCCAGTGGAATGCCGAGGTCCTTCGCGAAATGGTTGAGCGTGCCGAGCGGCAGGATACCCAGCACGGTTTGGCTGCCCGTCAGCGCATTGGCCACCGCATTGATGGTGCCGTCGCCGCCGCCCGCGATCACCACTTTGGCCTTCGCCTGCGCTGCGTTGCGCGCCAGTTGCTCGATCGCATCGCAATCGGCAGGCGTTTCGATCCGCACCCGATAGCCGGCCTTCGTAAACGCCTGCGCCAGGGTGTCGCGCATCTGTGCGGCGCGATCGGAATGCGCCCCACGATTGAGGAGGCACAAAATGGCCTCTTCCTCGCGCGCGGCGGATGAAACGTCGTCGATGGTATCCATGCCTTCCGAACGCGCCAACCGGCCACTTGGCGTTTAGCTTAAAGCACCTTAGATCAGCGCCATCCGATATCCATCAGCCGCACCAGGAGCCTGCCTTGCGCCGCCTCGACGAAGATGACGACAACAAAGAAAAGCCGGAAGACAAAACGCCGGAGCAGCCCGTTTCGCCGGTTGCACAAGCGCTGTTCAAGTCCCGCACCGTGCTCATTTTCGGCGAAGTGGACATGAAGATGGCCGAGCGGGTGACCGCCCAGTTGCTCGCTCATGCCGACAGCGAAGGCGATATCCGCGTCATCCTCAATTCGCCTGGTGGCCATGTGGAATCCGGCGACACGATCCACGATGTCATCCGCTTTGTGGGCAAGCGGGTGAAGATCATCGGCACCGGATGGGTGGCGAGCGCCGGTGCGCACATCTATCTCGGCGCGCCGCGGGAGAACCGCTACGCGCTGCCGTTCACGCGGTTTCTGCTGCACCAGCCTTTGGGCGGCGTGCGCGGCCAGGCTTCCGACATTCACATCGAGGCGGAGGAGATTTTGAAGATGCGCGATCGTCTCAATCGCGAGATCGCGAAGGAGACAGGCCAGCCGCTCGAAAAGGTGGTGAGCGACACCGAGCGCAATTTCTGGATGAGCGCCGAAGAGGCCAAAACCTATGGCCTGGTCGGCAAAATCGTCACCCGCACAGACGAGATGTAGCGAATGGTTCCTTCCTTGCGGGGAAGGAGAACCGCGCGAAGCTGTGGGGAGGGAGGCTGTTATTTCGGCGGCGGGTTGGCGAGCAGGTACGGGTAGCCGTGTTGATGTTGGGCGAACCGGCGCGGGCGGCATATTGCTTCATTGCGATCCCCCTAAAGCTCGGCAGTGCAGCGGATTTCACGGCCGCTGACGCGGATTGTCTTGCTGGACACTTGACACTCAGATCACGTTCATATAATGTTCTGTGGTAATTTAGATGGTTGTGACAGGACCGGAGCAGGCCAAAGGCGCACAAAAAACACGAAAAGTGAGGTTTAATTTCGCAATTTTGTTTCATGCGTCGGGTGTAAAGCCCGGAAAGCAAGGGTGTAGATCTTTGAAAATAAGTCGATGTGGAGAGCGGTCTTGAGTGCGCAACCTGCTCTGTTTGCCCGGCGCGATGAATGACACAAATGCCATGGTGGCGCGGCGCTGCCATTTATCAAATTTACATCCGCAGCTTTTGCGACTCGAACGGCAACGGGCAGGGCGATCTGCCCGGTCTGATCTCGAAACTGGATTACATCCGGGCATTGGGCGTGGATGCGATCTGGCTCTCGCCCGTGCATCCCTCGCCAGATCGCGATTGGGGTTACGATGTCTCGGATTACGACGGCATCCATCCCGACTACGGCAGCCAAGCCGATTTCGACCGGCTGCTATCGGAAGCGCACGCCCGCGGCCTGAAGGTGATGACGGACGAGGTGCTGGCGCACACCTCCGACGAGCATCCCTGGTTCGTGGACAGCCTGAAGCGTGGTGAGAAATCGGACTGGTATGTCTGGGCGCCGCCAAAGCCGGACGGTACTGCTCCGAACAACTGGCTTTCGGCCTTCGGTGGGCCGGCGTGGTCGTACCAGCCGGCGCGGCGCGAATACTACCACCACAAATTCCTGCGCCAGCAGCCTAAGCTGAATTGGCGCAATCCGGCGGCGAAAGCGGCGGCGCTCCGTGTACTGAGGTATTGGCTGGAGCGGGGCGTGGATGGCTTCCGGCTGGATGTGGCCAACGCCTATTTGCACGATGTGACGCTGGCCGATAATCCGGCCGTGCGGATCGCTGAACGCACGGACGCAATGTGGGCGCACGCGCCGTATCTCCAGTTCCACCATCACGACAGCAATCTGCCGGACAACATCGAAGCCCTGGAGGAAATCCGCCGCACGGTGGAGCGCTTCCCCGATCGCTTCGTGATGGGCGAGTTCTCTGAAGACCCTGCCCGCGCGGGCGCGTTCGCCGGGCCGGATCACGGACTCCATTCGGGCTACAGCTTCCCCTTGCTGCACGCGACGGAGCTGCGACCCGATTTCGTGCATCTGCATTACAATCTGCTGGCGCGATTTCCGGCGCATTGGCCGTCGATTGCCTTCTCGAACCATGACGTGGTGCGCACGGTTTCGCGCTTTGGCGGAGCCGAGCCGCCACCGGGCTTGGACAAGCTACTGCTCGCGCTGTTGCTGTCGTTGAGGGGAACGGTACTGCTCTATCAGGGCGAGGAACTGGGGCTGCCACAGGCCGATATCCGCCGCGACCAGATTCGCGATCCGGTGGGCGATCTCTATTGGCCGTACACCGGCGGCCGCGACGGCTGCCGCACACCCATGCCCTGGGATGCGAACGCGCCCAATCTCGGCTTCACCGGCGGCACGCCGTGGCTGCCGCTGTCCCCAAAGCACCGGACGCTGGCAGTTTCAGAGCAGGGTAGCGACGAAGGGTCAGCACTGAATTTCACGCGCCGCTTTCTCGAATTCCGGCGAAGGAGCGATGCACTGCGCTGGGGCGACATCGCCTTCGTCGACGCCTCGCCGCCGCTTCTGGCTTTCGTCCGCGAACACGATGGCGAGCAGCTGTTATGTCTCTTTAATATGAGCGGGGAAGCAACTGAGTTTACTCACGAATTTCTGGCAGGCTGCGAAGCGCTCCCGATTGGCTCCGGAGAAAGCAACGCCAGCGGCGATAGCATCCGGCTGGCGCCTTATGCCGCCTGGTTCGGCTCCTGCTCGAAGGCATTGAGCACCGCTTCGATCGGCAGCAGCACACAGCGGTGACGGTTGCGATGTGTGATCGCGCCCTGGAATGCAGCATAAGCTTCGAAGGGCGGCGCTGGCGCGTCGGCGTTGTTGATCAGCATGGCAGCGACATCGTTCGCCAGCGCTTCCACGTCCTCCTGCCGCGCGCCTTTCAAGCGCTCGCCAAGAATGGAAGCCGAAGCTTGCGCTAACACGCAGGCCTTGGTGTCATGCGCCACCGCAGTCACCCGGCCGTCTACGCCAATCGCGAGTCCAACGCTCACCTTGTCGCCGCAGGTGGGATTGTGCGCGGCGCCCGCGAGATCGACGTACGGCAGTCGGCCCGCGCCGTGCGCATCGGCAGCCAGCCGCAGTATCTCCTTGCGATACAGCGGATCGCTCATATGGGGCGCCTCAGAAACGCCGCAAGATCCTCCGGCGTATCGATGTCGATCAGCGGATCGTCACACTCCGCCTCCACCTCGCACACCAGGTCCGGATAAGCGCCAATGAGTCCGCGCGCGCCCACATCGCCCTCAATGGACTCGATCTCTTCGAAGAATCGGCGTGCGAACAGCACCGGATTGCCCCGCTTGCCATTATGTGTTGCGACGCAGATCGCGCGGCCTTTGGCGGGATTGAACGCGTCGACAAGCTTATCGATCAGGGCCGATGTTATGGCAGGCATGTCGCCAAGCACGATCACCGCGCCATCGCAATCGGCGGGAAGTGCCTTCAGGCCAACTTTCAACGAACTGCTCAAACCTCTTGAGAAATCGACATTATTTATGAGGCCCACCTCGCAATTCACCAACGCCTCGCGAACGGCGTCCGCCTTGTTTCCCGTTACTACCGCCACCGGCGATGCGCGGCTCCCAAGTGTCTTATCCACTACGTCGCGCACCATAGGTTTCCCATCCAGTTCGACCAGCAATTTGCTGCCCCCCATGCGGGACGAAGCGCCGGCAGCCAGCACAACCGCACCGACCTTTGGCGCTGGCGTGGCCACGTGTTCCTCGCGCGGCTGCGGCCGGAGCGGAATTTCCATCAGGAGTCCGCCGACACCCATCGCAACAATTTCGTTTCGCCCGGCCGGCAAGCCGGCCGCCAGCCGCCATAGTACGAAGTCAAAACCGTTCAGCTTCGGCGAGCGTGCGCAACCCGGCAGTCCGACAACGTCGGCACCGCCCAGCTTGCCGGTCATGAGCAGATTGCCCGGATCGACCGGCATGCCGAAATGCAGTAGTTCACCACCCGCGCGTTCCACCGCTACAGGAACCACATCCCGCCGGTCGGTAATCGCGCTTGCTCCCAATACCAGTATAAGATCGGCCGTCTGCGCGGCGTCCTTTATCGCCGCTGAAATCGCATCCTCCGCGTGCGGAACCTCACGATGAAACACAAGTTCGGAGCCGATGCTGGAAATACGATCTTCGGTCGCGCGCCGCGCCTTCTCCAGCAGGGCAGGGCGCGTTCCTTGCAGAGCCGTCAGGATAAGTGCCACAGCACGCCGCCCGAACGCCGCAATGCGCAGCGGGGCCTGAAGCGTCAGCCGCTCGATCTGTTCCACAGCGGCGCGCGGTGCCGCGAAGGGAATGATCTTGACGGTCGCAATCATCTGCTCCGGTTCGACCCGCGCGAACGGTGGCAACGTCGCCACTGTAACGGCCTCGTCGATGGCGTTGATGCCGTTAACAGCCTCCGCATCGACAATCAGGAGTCCTACAGACACCGCGTACAAATTCACCCTTCCGGTGAAGGCCTGCCCGACGCGAATTCCATCTCCGTGGATGCGCTGCGCCACGCGCGTTGCAGCTTCATTTTCTGGAATATCGCCGCCCTCCAGCCTGGCAACAATGACCTGCTCGACTTGAGCATCGCGCAGTTTCGCAACGTCGGCGGCCGTGAGCACCTGCCCTTTCTTAAGCGTGCGATCGCCGGCGCGAAGGCTGTGTGCAACAATGCCGCCTTTAGCATCGTCGAGCGGTACAAGTCCGAATTTCATGCAGGTGAGTTTATGCGGGCGCGCTTTCCCGCGGCAAACAGAGGATCGCCCTCAAACCGCCTTGCGCGCGGGCTTCCAGCCGAATCGTGCCGCCATGCCCCTGCGCGATGGCTTTCACCAGAGTGAGGCCAAGGCCTGAACCGCCCGTTTCCTGACTGCGAGATGTCTCCAGCCGCACGAACGGTTCGAATACCCGTTCGCGATCCGCTTCCGGGATTCCCGGTCCCTCATCCTCGACAAACAGCTCGTAGTGCTCCGTCGATGCCTGCAGATGAACATCCGCCTTCTTCCCGTAGGCGATGGCGTTTTCGATAAGGTTGCGCACCGCACGCCGGAGTTCATTCGGCCGGCAGCAGAGCGGCGCCGCCCCGTGCGGCTCCCATATCACCGGTTTTCCGAGCTCCTCGAGATCGGCGCAGAGGCTTTCCGCCAGGGCTGCGAAATCGATCTTGCGCATCTGCTCCCAGCCCACACCCCTGGCAGCGGACAACACTGCTTCGGTCAACTCCTGCAGCTCTTCGATATTTTTCTCGATCCGCTCGCGCGTGTCGGCATCCTCTATAAATTCGGTATTGATCCGCATGGCTGTGATGGGCGTGCGCAAATCATGGCCGACCGCCGAAAGCAATTGCCGCTGACTTTCCATGGTACGGCTGACCTGATCGGTCATGGCGTTGAAGGCGGAGGCGGCGCGGCGGACATCGTCCGGCCCTTGTTCGGGGACGCGGGGTGCGGAGCCGCCGCGGGCGGCAACAGAGGCGGCCGCTGCGAGCTTCCCAAGCGGGCGCGCGACGCGTCCCGCCACAAGCGCAGCTGCCAGCGAGGTCATCACGATCGCAACGGCAGTCGCAACGAAGGATTGCACCGGCCATGGAGGCGGCGGCGGCCGGTAAAAGGTGGTGAACAGCT
>JAICVV010000404.1 GCA_025935155.1 Alphaproteobacteria bacterium | reverse complement strand
TTGCCCTCGTCCCGCCGCTGTGGCGCGCCGTCATTCATCCGCGGCTGGGCTGTCCGGCGACACAAGGCCGCGAATCCGTCTATGGTGATTCCAGCCGTCCTGCTGCCGCCACACCGTGACTTCCCAACAAGACGAACAGCCCGTCAATTTTCTCACCTGGCTTGGCTTTATCGCCATGTGCATCGGGATGTTCATGGCGATTCTCGACATCCAAGTGGTAGCGAGCTCGTTTCCGAATATCGGCGCAGCGCTGCACATCTCGCGGGACCGGCTGAGCTGGATTCAGACCTGCTATCTTATTGCCGAGATCATCGGCATTCCGCTCACGGGATTCATGACCCGCGCTCTGACCGTGCGTTGGCTGTTTTCCGGCGCGACCTTCGCCTTCACGCTGGCGAGCGTCGGCTGCGCCATGAGCGGCAACTTTGCCGAGCTCGTAACTTTCCGCACGGTTCAGGGGTTTTTCGGCGGCGCGCTCATTCCCATCGTGTTCACCACGATCTTTGAACTCTTCCCGCGGCGCCTGCACACGACTGCAACCGTTATCGCCGGTACCTTCGCAATGATTGCGCCGACCATCGGACCGGTGTTCGGCGGATTTCTCACCCAGACCTACAGCTGGCACGCAATCTTTCTCATTAATGTGCCGCCCGGTTTGATATTCGGCACGATCGTTGCGCTTCTGGTTCGCGTCGGCAAACCGAACCTGCGAGCCCTCATTGAAATCGATTTTCTGACAATTCTGTTTACTGCCATTTTTCTGGCCAGCCTTGAGCTGCTGTTGAAGGAGGCGCCAAAGCGGCATTGGTCCGGCGGCTTCGTCGATACCTTGCTGATCGTTTGTCCCATTTCCTTTGCCATTGCAGTGCATCAGTGCCTTACGCGCAAACGGCCTTTTCTTGAGCTGCGCCGCTTCAAGGATCGCGGATTTGGGGTTGCCTGTTTCCTGAGCTTTGTTTTGGGCACCGGTCTTTATGGCTCGGTGTATCTGCTGCCGCTTTTTCTCGGCTATGTGCGCAAGCACACTGCGCTCGGCATCGGGGAAATCATGGTTGTGGCCGGAGTGGCGCAGCTGGTTTCCGCGCCGATCGCCGCCATGCTGGAATCCCGCATGGGGGCCCGGGCAATGCTGACATTAGGGTACGTGCTGTTTGGCGCAGGTTTGGCAGCGGATGGATTCTGCACCATCGACACCGATTTCACCGGTCTCATCATCCCGCAAATTCTGCGAGGCGCCGGTATCATGTTCTGCATCATTCCCTCGACGCGCCTCGCAATGGAAGGCTGGGGCGAGCGCGAAGAGCCGGACGCCAGTGCCCAATTCAATCTGATGCGCAATCTCGGCGGTGCCATTGGGATCGCGCTGGTGGATACCGTTGTGCAGCAACGCACGAAGATTCACGCGAGCCACCTGATCTCGCGGCTGCAGGCCGGAGACGCAGATGCCGCCCACTCTGTGGGCCTGCCCGCGGCGATGTTCCACGGGCATGCGATGGGCCCGATCGGGGACACGCTTAAAGAGATAATCGCGCCTATGGTGCAACGCGCCGCCTTCACCCGATCTCTGAACGAAGGCTGGTTTCTGCTGGCCGCCCTGTTTATCCCCGGTGTGCTGGCGATTGCATTGCTGTCGCGGCGGGATCTGTCGGCAGAAGCTTATTCAACTCGCAACGAAGAAAATTGCGCCCTTCCATCGCGACATTAGCGCGGCGGCGGTATTGCCGAAGAATAGCGCCTCGCCGGGCCTGCGGTTCACGCCCATGACGATCAGATCGTGCCGCTTCATGGCTTCTTTCAGGATGGGAGCTTCTGCGAGATTGTGCCGCTCGATCTGCGTTTTTGGCGCGACACCGTAGCGGCGCCCCAATTCGGCGATATCCTTCAGCACCGCCTCTTCGTTGCGCCGGGCGCGCCCGTTCGGGCTGTGGCGCTGCATGGACGACACGTAGATTGCAGATACTCCAGCGCCGGCTGCCCGCGCCAGCGCCATTGCCACTTCTGCACCGCTGCGGGAGACGTCCGTTCCCGTTACCGGAACCAGCAGGCTGTTTCCCAGTTCGGGCTCGCCACCTTCGGGCGGCACCAGGATGCCAAGCGGACCCGCGAACGCATTCACAAGCTCGTTG